>JAFIEN010000391.1 GCA_020832515.1 Rubellimicrobium sp.
GGTCACGTCTGTCAAGCTGGTGTAATTTCCCGGATGGCCTGAGGGCATGATCAGGCGGCTTTCGTGGTTATGCTGAGAATGGGGTCGATCTCCTCGGTGTCGATCCGGGCGAAGGCCTCGACCATCATGTAGCGGCTCGAGGTCTGCCATTCGTCGTTCTGCTCGAACAGGACGGCACCGATCAGGCGGAGTATCGACGCCTCGTTCGGGAAGATCCCGACGACGTCGGCGCGGCGCTTCACCTCCTTGTTCAGGCGCTCGATCGGGTTGGTGCTGTGCAGCTTGGTGCGGTGCTGACGGGGGAAGGACATGTAGGCCAGCACGTCGTGTTCGCTGGCGTCCATGAGGTCGGCCAGCTTGGGCCAACGCGGGCGCAGCTGCTCGGCGACCTTGCGCCAGGTCTCGCCGGCATGGGCGCGATCGGGCTGTTCGAAAGCCTGGCGGATCGCGGCGGCGACGACGGTGTGCTGGCCGCGCGAGACGTGGGCCAGCGCGTTCCTCATCCAGTGAACGCGGCACCTCTGCCAGGTCGCCTCGAACACGCGGGCGATTGCGGCCTTGAGACCGGTGTGCGCGTCGCTGATCACCAGCCGGACACCGCCAAGGCCCCGGGCACGCAAAGAGCGCAGGAACTCGGTCCAGAACGTCTCGGCTTCCGAGGGGCCGATGCCAAGGCCGATGATTTCCCTGCGGCCCTCGGTGTTCGCGGCAACGGCGATTATCGCGGCGACCGGCACGATCCGACCGCCTTGGCGGACCTTGAGGTAAGTGGCGTCGAGCCAGACATAGGGCCATTCGCCGGTCAGCGGACGGTTCAGGAACTCGCCGACGCGCTCATCGATGTCCTTGCACAGCTTCGACACCGTGCTCTTGGATATCCCGTTCAGCCCCATCGCCTGCACCAGTTCGTCGACGCGACGGGTCGAGACCCCGCCGATCCAGGCCTCCTGGATCACCGCCACCAGCGCCTGCTCGGACGTCTTGCGGGCCTCGAGGAAACCCGGGAAGTAGCTCCCCTGCCGCAGCTTCGGCACCCGCAGGTTCAGCGTGCCCAGACGGGTATCGAGAGCGCGCTCTCGATACCCGTTTCGCCAGGTCGTGCGATCGCCGCTGCGCTCATGTCGGCCAGCGCCGATGATGCCTTCCACATCGGTCTCCATGATCAGTTGCAGCACGGCTTCGGCAATGCCGCGCAGAAAGTCTCCCTGATCGTGCTTGGCCAGAAGCTCGGACAGGTCCATGTTCGTCTTGGTCATCGGGGTCTCCGTAAGGTCCGTGGTTGAAGTCGCCAAACTCCACCTCGATCCTACACCTCGATGGCCACCCGGGATCACACCGCCAGCGGCGACGAAATTACACCAGCTCCTCGGACGCTAACAGGAGGAAACCTCGGCTGAAAAGGCAAGGCTTCTGCGGTCCATCCCCGGGATTGGCCCGGTTTCCGCAGCCATACTGATCGCGGAAATGCCGGAACTCGGCCGGATGACATCCGGAGAGGCCGCAGCCATGACCGGCCTTGCACCTGTCCCACACGATAGTGGTGCGATGCGAAGACGGCGCACAATCGCAGGAGGGCGGCGCTCACTTCGACACGTCTTGTTCCAAGCCGCACTTGCCGCCGCCTGTCATAATCCAGTTCTGAAGCCGGTCGCGCTACGCCTCAAAATGCGCGGCAAGCCGCACAAACTCGTCATCGTCGCTGTCGCCCGCAGGCTGGTCGCCATCGCAAACGCGATCCTGAAAACAGGCGTCCCATGGCGACAAAACCCGGTCAAATAAACACAGTTGCTAGTCAGCACCGCGCATGACCCACCCCCGCAACTCCCGTTCAAAGGGTGAATCATGTTCCTCAAACCGCGTCAAGGGCCGACTTCTTCAGTGCCCTGTTAATCGACATTACCCAAGTGGCCTACCGCTTGATGCTAAATTTGCCTGATTTTGGCCTTGGTGCAAGTTTTTTCGGCCCCGAGCGGTGTCTGCGGTCGCGGGAACGCCTGGAGCTGGGCGGATCGGGCCGTGACCCCGCATCTTGCTGGCTTGGCGGCCCCGTTTTTCATCGCGGCAGGCAGACCTGTCCTGCGGTTTTCGTTCAGTTTGGGTCCGGATCGCGGTCACGCGCATGACGGAGGCGCTCGAAGACGGCGAATGGCAGCAAGGATGGCGCGCACCATCGGGCCGGTGACGGCCACCTCGGCCAACTGGAAGGTGATGGCGCGGGCGTGACGCACGACGCGGGCGCCGATCTTGATCAGCTTGAGTTGTAGGCTGTTCACCGGCCGGCTCGCCACCGCCATTGTGTCAAGGTAGTTCCTCCTTGGTCCTTTTTGCATCTATCAGTACCTTGGTCGCAACTAACTCATAAATAAGTCAATATCTTGAAGCCTGAGATGCCTATCTTTCAGGCCCATTCCTTCCGGTGCCTGCGCTCCGGTCGGGCGTTGCGTGTGCCCCGCGCCCGTACCGCCGGCCCACGAAAGTCCTTCGTGACCGGAGGGTGCCAACCGCACTTGCAGGTTTGTTTACTCGAGTCCGTCATGGCACGTTGCAACAAATAACGGCGCGATGGTGTTCGCGCGGCATGATCTCTGCAGGGGATCATAATGCAGCTCTGCTGCACATCTTGGCGTCATCGCGCGGACCAGACGGAGCGTTGCGGTCCTGTCATTTCGCCTGCCGCGGTCCCGTGATGTCACCAGCAGCCCTCTGCGTTCTTTGGCCTGACCTGAGTGGGGTGCCGAAATGCAGGCAAGGCCCATCAGATTGACATCGCGGCATTTTTGCTCGGATAGAGGCACTCACGCCGCGTCGCGGGTGTAGGATGTGACAATGCCGCCAAGTTGGCGGTTGCGGCGGATCGGGCCGTCACGGGCGGGTCGGAAATCGACTTGCAGCACATTGTTCCCTATGTCCCGGCCACGATGCGGGCGCTCGACATTGTAATGACGCAGCCAAGTCCGCAGGATGTAGTCGAGCTGCGGGCGGCTGAAGCAGACGAAGAAGTCCAGACATTCGCGCTTGATGGTACCGATGAACGATTCCGCGAATGCATTGGCGTCGGGCGCCCGGTGCGGGATCTGGATGACCCGAGCGCCCTCCGACGCCCAGACGGTATCGAAGCTGGCACTGAACTTGGTGTCGGCATCCCGGATCAGGAAGCCCGGTGCGATCCCCTGCCCCGCGCACCACATCAGCGTGTTGCGGGCCTGCTGGGTCACCCACGCCGAGTCAGGGGCATAGGTCGGAGCGCTGCAAAACACGCGGCGGCTGCGGAGATGGATGAAGATCAGAACATAGGCTGTCAACGGCCCACGGGCAGTGAGCACGGTCTTGGTGAAGAAATCGCAGGCGATCATGCTGTCCATATGCGCCCGGACGAAGGTTCTCCACGGTAGGGCCGGCTTCTTTCTGCGCTTCTCAGGGCTCGGGTGGATGCCTGCCTCATTCAGGATGCGCTTCACCGAGTTGGCGCCTGCGTAGAGCCCCAGCTTTTTCAGTTCCCCCGCGATCCGCTTGTAGCCCCAAAGGAGGTTTTCGGACCCGATGCGAACGACGACGTCGCGCAACTCCTGTGTCAGGCGCGGCCTGCCCACGGCCTTGAAGGCGCGCCCACCACGCATCTGGGCGAGCCAGC
>JAFIEN010000392.1 GCA_020832515.1 Rubellimicrobium sp.
CGATGCCTTCTCCATCATCGAGCTGACCCGCGCGCTCGAGAACATCCCCTTCAAACCCGCGATCCTCTCGGGCGCAGGCCTCTTCGGCAGCCGCGGCGTGCGCTCGCGCACTGTCATGATCGAGAGCCGCGACGGCACGTTGCAGCTGATCCCCTTCTCCGAGCGCGGCTCGGCCTATGAGAGCCAGATCCCCGAACGCCGTGACATGCGCGCCTTCGTCGTGCGCCAGTTCAAGAAGCAGGACGTGCTCTGGGCCTCGGAAATCCAGGGCATCCGCGACTTCGGCTCGGAATCGGCGGTCCAGCAGGTGCAGACCGAGGTCGCCCGCAAGCTGGGCCGCCTGCGCAATGACGCCGAGGCCACCTTCGAGTTCCACCTCTTCAACGGCATCCAGGGGGTGGTGAAAGATCCCCGCGACGGGGCCACGGTGATCAACTACTACACCGAGTTCAACATCACGCCGGCGGCCGAGGTGGACTTCGACCTCGACAACCAGACCCCGGCCTCGGGCGCGCTCCGCAAGCGCTGCCAGGCGATGATCGAGAGCGTCGAGGACAGCCTCGGGGGCCTGGCCGCTGGCCAGGTGCAGCTGCACGCCGAATGCGGCTCTGCCTTCTTCGCCGATCTGGTCGCCCACAAGGAGGTGCGCGAGACCTATCTCAACACCGCCGCCGCCGCCGATCTGCGCGGCCGCGTGGGCGAGGAGGTCAGTTTCGGCGGCATCACCTTCCGCCGCTACCGGGGTGGGCTCGGTTTTGGCGTGCCGACCGACAAGGCGTATCTCTACCCCGAGGGCGTCGAGGGGCTGTTCGAGATCTACTACGCCCCCGCGGACACGTTCGAGACGGTCAACACCCTCGGCCTGCCGCTCTATGCGCGCATGATCCCGGATCGCGACCGTGATGAATGGGTGCGCCTCGAGATCGAGTCCAACCCGCTGCCGATCTGCACACGGCCCCAGGTGCTGCGCTCGGCGCGGCGGACGTGATGTCTGCCGTCGCCGCAGCGCTGGACGTGATCTTTGCCGATGGCAACATCGCCCGCGATGCCCTCTACATCGCGGAGGGTGGCGCGCCTCAACTCATCCGTGTGGTCATGCGCCGCGCGGACGACGTCACCGATTTCGGCAATGCGCGGCTCTGGTCCGAGACAACGCGGGTCGACCTGCGGGTCGCCGAAATACCCGAGCCTCGTCCGGGCGACAGGATCGAGATCGACGGCGAGGCTTTCGTCATCCAGGGCGAGCCCGTCCGCGATCGCGAGCGGCTGGTCTGGACGGTGGACCTGCGCCCGGTGGCGGCGACATGAAGCTGCGTTTCGACGTCACGGCCGACATCGTCGCCCTGATGCGGGCCGAGGTCACCGCGGGCGAGCGCGCAGTCTCGGTGGCCGTCAAGTCGGCCGGTCGCGATCTGAAATCCGCCTGGCGCGGGCAGATCACCGGCGCGGGGCTGGGCAGGAGACTGGCCAATACCATCCGGTCGGAGCAGTTCCCAAAGGGCAGGCCCAGCCTCAATGCCGCCGCCGTGGTCTGGTCCAAGGCCCCGGTCATCGTTCGTGCGCATGACACCGGGCCGCTGATCCGCTCGAAGTCGGGGTTCTGGCTGGCGATCCCGCTGCCCGCCGCGGGCAAGTCAACGCGCGGCGGGCGGATCACCCCCGGCGAATGGGAGCGGCGCTCGGGCCTGCGGCTGCGCTTTGTCTATCGGCGGACGGGGCCGAGCCTGCTGGTGGCCGAAGGGCGGTTGAACACCCGCGACCGCGCCGTGGCCAGCAGATCGAAGACCGGGCGTGGCCTGACCACGGTGCCGATCTTCCTGCTGGTGCCGCAGGTCAGGCTGCGCAAGAGGCTGAATCTCGCGCGGGATGCAGACCGGGCGTTGGACAGCGTGCCGGGGCTGATCGTGGCGAACTGGGTGGAGGTAAGGATTTAGCGCTGTCTTTTCATGATGTCAGACGTGTAGCCGCGCTTGAGTTTCTTCGATTTCGAGAAGTAACCAATCTCCGTGTCGAATAATTCAGAAACTCGGGATAGGTTTTCCTTTAACGTTTTATGGCTTATAGCGGTGTCCTTAAAGTTGAAAATCAGATGGTATAGAGCAGGCCAGAATACGGCAGCTGTGGTGAATGGGATGTCATCTCGCGGCCCCACGACGGAATAACATCCAGTTTTCAGGATAATTTCCTTCGCCATGTCCTCATGGACCATTGAGCATGCGGAGAGGAACAATCTTCTGCCCTTCAAGTGTGGCGTGAGAAGCTCTGCGAGTTCGTCATAGTCAATCTCATCCTGATTTGTCGTACACATTCCTTCAGGTTCGGCGTGAGCAGAAATATGCAAGTACCGGTAGTTTGATTTGCCGAACTCTAGAACTGCTTCCTCGAACTGCTCTCTCGTCCTCACGTACGAATAGATAGGCTTTTTGCCGTGAAGACGCAGGACGTGGGAAACAACGCTACCCTCAAATCGTCCATTACCTTCATCGTCAGGGTCTAAAGACTCAATAATGAACACGTCTGGAAATGTAGGCAATGGGCGCTCCCTCCACTTACCTTGACTATCGTTGTGGAAACGACTGATGGCAAGCACCCGCGAAACCATCATCTCCGCGCTGCACGCGCGGCTTTCGGCGTTGCCCGCCTCCGCCTTGCGCGGCGACGTACTGCCGGAACGCGTGCCTGCTGCCGGCCTCCTCATCCTGCGCGACGGCGAACCGGGGGAGCCCGAGGTGACGCTCTCGCCGCTGCGCTATCACTACCAGCACCGCGCCGAGATCGAGGCGGTCGTGCAGGGGGCCGACCGTGACGCCGCCTTCGACACCCTCTGCTTCAACATCGGTGCGGTGATTTCCTCCGACCGCACGCTCGGCGGGCTCTGCGACTGGATCGAGGCAGAGGCGCCGCGCCCGGTCGATTTGGCGGTCGAAGGCGCGGCCAGCCTGAAGGCAGCCGTGATCCCGGTGGTGCTGCACTATTCGAACGGTGATCCGCTGACCTGATCCGCTTTCCGGGCGTCCTGGCGGAAGGGCTGGCGCGTGCACTGGCCCTCCAGCTGCGCGCCGCTGTCGATGCTAAGCGTCTCGTATTCGATATCGCCCGTGACGCGCGCGCTCGTGTACAGCCTGACCGTGCCGCCGACGACCTTGCCGCGGAAGCGTCCCTTGATGGCAACGCTCGCGGCATGGACCTCGCCTTCAACCTCGCCGGTCTCCTCGATCACGATCTCGGCCGCGTCCACCCGTCCGCTCACGTAGCCCGGCAACTCGACCGTGCCGGGAAACTGCAGCTCGCCGGTGATGCGCGAGTCCGCACCGAGGTGTGAGCGCCCCGCGGAAGCGCCTGCGGGAGTGGAGATGTCGCTCATCGGGTCCTGCCCTTTTCAGCGTGACCCCTGACACGGGGCACGAACCTGCGTGAACCTACAGGAGAAACGACGATGGCACGCGCCCATGGCGCGCGGGCGCAGATGGCGCTTGCGTTCGAGACGACCTATGGCACCCCGCCGGCCAGCGGCTACCGGCTGATGCCCTTCGCCCGCACCACGCTGGGGGCCGAGCAGCCGCTCCTGGCGAGCGAGCTTCTGGGCTTCGGCCGCGATCCGCTGGCGC
>JAFIEN010000393.1 GCA_020832515.1 Rubellimicrobium sp.
ATTCGCTTTGGTCGAAATACTCCGGGGGGAGGGTCGAAGACCCGGGGGGCAGCGCCCCCCACTTGCGGCCTCTGCGCCGGCGCCACCCTCGCCGGAGGGGCGGGGGCGCCCCCGGTCGCCGTCAGGCAGCCTTGTCCAACCCGAATGTGTCATGCAGCGCCTGCACCGCCAGCTCCATGTAGCGGCGGTCGATCAGCACGCTGATCTTGATCTCGGAGGTGGTGATGACCTTGATGTTGATCCCCTCGGACGCCAGCGCCCGGAACATCTGCGCCGCGACCCCGGCATGGGACCGCATCCCGATCCCCACGACCGAGATCTTGCAGACCCCGGTATCGGCCACAAGATCGTGGAAATTGATCGCGCCCGCATCCTTGGCTGCCCGCATCGCCTGTTCGGCCCGCATCACCTGGTCGGTGGGGCACGAAAAGGTCATGTCCGTGCGCCCGTCCTCCGAGATGTTCTGCACGATCATGTCCACATTCACCCCGGCCTCGGCCAGTGGCGTGAAGATCGCGGCGGCGATGCCGGGGCGGTCGGCCACGCTGATCAGCGTCATCTTGGCCTCGTCGCGGCTGTGGGCGATGCCCGAGACGACGTTGCTTTCCATGATGTCCTCTTCGTCGCAGACGAGGGTGCCGGCGCTCTCGGACGGCTCCTCGAAGGATGACAGCACCCGCAGGCGCACCTTGTAGCGCATCGCAAGCTCGACCGAGCGGGTCTGCAGGACCTTGGCACCCAGCGATGCCAGCTCCAGCATTTCCTCGAAGGCGATCCGGTCAAGCTTGCGGGCCTTGTCGCAGATGCGGGGGTCGGTCGTATAGACCCCGTCCACATCGGTATAGATGTCGCAGCGCACGGCGTCGAAGGCCGCGGCAAAGGCTACGGCGGTGGTGTCGGATCCGCCCCGGCCCAGCGTGGTGATCCGGCCCTCGGGGCTGATCCCCTGAAAGCCCGCGACGACCGCGACGCGCATCCCCTCGCCGAACTTGCGCAGGATGTTGTCGGTCGGGATCGCCTCGATCCTGGCCGCGCCATGGGCGGAATTGGTCTGGACCGGCACCTGCCAGCCCTGCCAGCTTCGCGCGGGGATATCCATCTCCTGCAGGCGCAGCGCCATCAGCCCCGCGGTGACGTTTTCGCCCGAAGAGGTGACGGCATCATATTCGCGCGCGTCATAAAGCGGTGCGGTCTCGCCCACGAAACCCACAAGCTTGTTCGTCTCTCCTGCCATGGCCGAGACGATGACGATCACGTCATGCCCCTTCGCCACTTCAAGCGCGACACGTTTGGCCGCCCGGCTGATGCGGTCGATATTGGCGACCGACGTGCCGCCGAATTTCATGACGAGTATGGACATCGTGCCCCGGTATTGCAGCCGCGGCCCTCATAATCGGCGGCGCGGCCGGGGGCAATGGGGGGCGACAACGGGCTGGGGCCTGCCGTGGGAAGCGCGCCCTGACCGCCGACGTTTTGCCGTTGCATCCGTCCGCCACGCATGATGAAACTCGCGTGGTCCGCGCAAGAGCATGGCGGGCCGCAATTCCTTTCGGGGCCGGCCATGCGCGATATCCTGACCGTCACACTCAATCCCGCGCTGGACCTCGCGACAGCGGTCGATCACGTCGTGCCCAACCTCAAGCTGCGCTGCGATCCCGCCCATACCGATCCGGGCGGCGGCGGCATCAACGTAAGCCGCGCCATAGCACTTCTGGGTGGAAGGTCGCGTTGCCTCGTGGCACTGGGCGGCGATACCGGGCGGCGCATGGCACGGCTTCTGGCCGAGGCCGGGATCGACCTTGTCCTGCACGAAACGTCGGGCGAGACGCGCAGTTCGTTTGCGGTGGTCGACCGGCAGACGGGCGAGCAGTTCCGCTTCATGCTGCCCGGCCCGCATTGGAGCGTCGCCGATGTCGCGGCGGTGCGGGCGCGGGTCCTGTCCGAGGCGCGGCCCGACGGGCTGGTCGTCCTGTCGGGCAGTCTGCCGCCCGGGGCACCGGGTGAAATGGTGCCCGATCTCTGCGCAGCACTTGCAGCCGCGGGCGCGAGGGTGGTTGCCGACACCTCGGGTCCGGCGCTGTTCGCGCTTGCCGCCCAGGGCGGCGCGGCGCGGCCGCATGTCTTGCGCATGAACCATGCCGAGGCCGACATGCTGGCCGACCGTCCGCTTCCCGATCTTGCAGCCAGCGCCGATTTCGCCAGTTCGCTTGTTGCGCGGGGGGTGGCGGAAGTGGTCATCGTGGCCCGCGGCCCCGAAGGCTCGGTCCTGGCGACCGGGGGGCTGCGGTTGCATTCCCGCGCCGCCGATGTGCCCGTGAAAAGCAAGGTCGGCGCGGGCGACAGTTTCGTCGGCAGTTTCACTCTGGCCCTGGCCGAGGGCGCCGAACTTGCGCAGGCGCTGACCCGGGGTGTGGCTGCGGCCAGTGCGGCGGTGATGACGGACGGGACGCTGCTCTGCCGGCCCGAGGATGTGGCCCGGCTGATCGACCACTGCCCGGCGCATCCGATCTGAACCCGGGTCGCCCGAGGCTGCCCTTCACGGCGCCAGCGATCAGGACCGGCGCACCGGCATCCTGCCTTCGGCCAGCACCTTGTGAAACACATCGAGCACCTGGTCTTCGCCATGCTGGCGGATCAGGCGGCGCAGGCCGAAATGGACATGGGCGACCTCGACATAATAGTCGATGAAGGCAAAATTCGTGCCCGCCCCCGCCACGGCACCCAGCACCGGCACCGATTGCGTCGCCAGCTTCTGCGACAGGACGGTTGCGAATTTCGGCGCGATCTTGGCGATCAGCTTCTGCACCGCCGCCCCCGACAGCGACAGCCGCGCCCCGACGAAGCTGGTGTCGATCCCATGGTCGGCCGCATCCGGCCCGCCCGAGCCGAAAACGTGCAGACATTCGATCCGCGTCTCGATCGCCGTCGGATCCTCGCCATGCGCTTCGGCCACGTTCTGGACGGCGCGGAAGATCACGGTCGTGGCGACCGGCAGTTCCGCCAGCGCCGTGCCCACGCCCCCGACCCCGCCGATCGCACCCGAAAAGACCGCAAGCAGCTTGTGCGCCCGGTCGGTGGACATCGCACGTGCCAGCCGCCCGCTGCCGCGCGACCGGCTTGCCATGTCGTAGCTGCGGGTCAGGGCCGCGCGCGCCGCCCGTTCGATCTGCTTGCGAAGATCGGCGGGCAGAAGCTTCAGCCCGTCCTCGACCTGCCCGCCGACATAGACGACGGCACGCATCAGCATGCCCCCCGCCCGTCGCTGGCGCAGGGCAAGGGCTGCAATCTCGTCCCGGGCCGTCTCCGACAGGGGGACGGGGGGTGGGTCGGGATTGATCTCGATCAGGCGCAGGTCGGTCATGGGCAGGAAGTGGGGTCTGGACGCCTCGCTTTCAATGCGCCCGCCCCCGATCACAATTCGATCGGTCCTGCCGTCGCGCAGGACCGCAAGGTTCAGACCGCCTGCCTCACCGTGCCGATGACGCCGTCCCAGGCCCCGGGGCGCAAGGCAAGGCCCAGCACGCGCGCCGGGTTCGTCGGCGGAGGCATCTCGACCCCGTCCAGCCGCGCAAAGCCGAAGCGCCCGTAATAGGGCGCGTCTCCTA
>JAFIEN010000394.1 GCA_020832515.1 Rubellimicrobium sp.
AAAACGGACCGACGCGATACGTCGCGCCGGTCCGGTGCGCCCTAGTCGAGCTTGAAGCCACCTTCGGGCAGGAAGGCATCGGTGAAATAGAGCGCGGCATCCGGTTCGGTCTGATACTCATAGGTCAGCCGGATCTGCTCGATCGCATTGGCGAAACGGTCGGGGTCGATGATCCCCATGCCGTTCTCCATCACCCAGTCGGTCACCACATTCGCCTCGAGCGCGAGTTGAAGGCGCCGCAGTTCCAGCCCCGCGTCCATCGCAGGGTTGCGCGTGCCAAGGCTTTCGATCGCGGCCTCGGGATCGGCGATGGTCGCGACCCAGCCCTGCGCCACGGCACCAAGGAAGGCCGAAACGGCCTCGGGGTTTTCGGCGGCGAAATCGGTGTTGACGATGATGACATTGCCGTAAAGGTCGACCCCGTGATCGGCCATCAGGATGACCGAGATGTCGTCTTCCGGCACGCCCAGCCGCGCTGTGTTCAGGAAAGACGTGAAGGAAAAGCCCGTCACGGCGTCAACAGTGCCTTCGGCGAGCGAGGGTTCGCGGGTGGGAAAGCCCACCGGCTCGATCGTGATGGTGCTGGCATCGATGCCGGTCTCGGAGACGAAGATCGGCCATTGCGCGAAGGCACCGTCGGGGGGCGGGGCGCCCAGCGTCTTGCCCTCGAGATCGGCAGGCACCTCCACGCCCAACGACCGCCGGCCCACGATGGCGAAGGGCGGCTTGTTATAGATCATCATCACCCCGATCACGGGGGCGCCGGGGTTCTGGTCAAGGAACTTGATCAGGCTGTTGATGTCTGCGAACCCGACCGGGAAAGCTCCGGTCGCCACCTTGGGGATTGCGTCAAGACTGCCCTGCCCGGCGGTGACTTCGACCTCGAGCCCCGCTTCGGCGAAGAACCCCTGGTCGATGGCCACGAAATACGGCGCCGAGGGGCCTTCGAATGTCCAGTCGAGCGCGAAGGGCATGCTCGTTTGTGCATGTGCGGCAAGGCCGAAAACCGAAAAGGTGACTGCAGTGCGGATAATGCGGTGGAACATCGATATGCCTCCAGGGATTCAGTGATTTCCAGCCCTAGGATGAGGCGATGCCAAAGTCATCGCGCCACGCGTCTTCGCGTGACTGCCCCAAACCGTACGCCTAATTCTTGTGCAGGAAAGGGGCGACTGCAAGATATTTTGCCAGGTCGGCTGCTGTTCTGCTCACAAGGCCGTATGGCGTGCACCAGACCGGCGCAAACGGGACGTGCTCAGCCGGATCAGAGACAGTCATCGCCGCCCCAGGCCTGCCAAAGATGCAGCGTGATCAACCGGCCGGACAGGAACCCTGCCCGCGTCTCCTGCCGGCGGATCTTGCCGCTCGAGGTCTTGTCCAGTGTGCCGGGGGCCAGAATTGCAACCGCATCCGCCATGACCCCGTGATCGGCCGCCAGTGCCCGCTGGATCGCGCCCACCAGTGGGGGCAGGTCGGGGCGGGGGCCGTAATTGACCTCATGCACGACGACCAGCCGCTCGGCCCCTTCTGCCTCGACCCCGAAAACGGCGCCGCAGCCGGGGCGCAGGCCGGGGGCGGCGCGGGCGGCGGTTTCCTCGAGGTCCTCGGCCAGATGGTTCTGCCCGGCCTTGATGACCACATCCTTGATCCGTCCGCATGGAAACAGCTCGCCCCCCTGCAGGAACCCCAGATCGCCCGTGCGCAGCCAATCCCCCCCGCTGCCGTCACCCGGCCGGGCGTGAAAGGTGGTCGCCGTCTCCTCGGCCCGGGCCCAATAGCCGCCCGCGACGCTGGGCCCGGACAGCCAGATCTCGCCCACCTCTCCGTCTTCGCAGGGCAGATGGGTCTCGGGATCGACGATGATCACCTTCTGCTCCAGAAGCGGGCGACCGCAGCCGGTAAAGCGGCGCGCGCCATCTGCCGGTGCGGCATAGACCGGCCCGCTGCCGGGCCTCCCGCCCGAGACGATCAGCGTGTTCTCGGCCATGCCGTAGCTGGGAAACAGCGCGGCCCGGTCGAAGCCGAAGGGGGCATAGGCGCGGGCGAAGCCTTCGATCGTGGCCTCGCGCACGGGTTCGGCCCCGATCATCGCCAGCCGCCAGCAGGTCAGATCAAGCGGGCGCACCTCGGGCCCTTTCTCGGCCGCATGGTCGGTGGCCAGCGCATAGGCGAAGTTGGGGGCGCAGCTGACGCTGGCTCGGGTTTCGGAAATGGCCTCGATCCAGCGGCGGGGTCGGCGCAGGAAATCCGACGGGTCGAAGAAGGTCGCGGTGCCACCCGCGACAAGCGGGAACATCACGCAGCCGACCAGCCCCCAGTCGTGGAAGAAGGGCAGCCAGGACACCATCCGCATCGAGCGCCCCTCGCCGCAGACGCTTTGCAGCATCCGGCAGTTGTGCAGGATATTGGCATGGCTGATCCGCACGCCCTTGGGCTGCCCGGTCGAACCCGAGGTGAACTGCAGCACGGCCAGCGTTCCGGGGGTGATCGGAGGGGGCTGCCAGTCGCGCATGGAAACGCGCTCTAATTGGCTTGAATAGAGCCTTTCCGGCCCCTCGCCCCCGTCCCCCGCGAAGCGTTCCATCACAAGCCGCAGCCGGTCGGACAAGATCATCCGCCCCGCGCCTGCGACGCGCGCCAGACCATGCAGCCGGGCAAAGGCGCGCGCATTGCGGGGCGGGGCCACGGGGACCACGGTCAGCCCGGCAAGGATCGCGCCGAAGGCGGTCAGGATGAAGGCGGTCTCGTTGGGAAAGACCAGCATCACCCGCTCGCCCGGCGCATGGTCGCGCGCCAGCCGCGCGGCGATGCCCCGCGCGCCGTCCCACAGCGCGGCATGGGTCAGGACCTGCCCCGCCCCCTCGCCCCCTTCAAGATGGGTGAAGACGGCGTGATCCGGCGCCTCTTGCGCGCGCGCCGCAAGAAGCGCGGGAAGGGTCTGCCAGTCATCGGCCCTCATGCCTTGCACTCTCGGCCTGCCTGCACGCGGCGCTCAGGCCGCCTTGCCGTAGGTCCTCTTGAGGAACCCCGCCACGTCGCGGATCGTCTCCTGCTCGACCATCAGCCGCATGTCGAGCTTGACGCCAAGCCAGCGGCCCAGATCGCTGGTGAAGGCGACGATCGCCGCTGAATCCAGGCCGAACTGGTCGAAGGGGCGGGTCGCGTCCACCTCTGTCGCGGGGATATCCAGAAGATCGGCCAGATAGGCCACCATCCAGCCCTCGACCCCGTCGATCCGTTCCGGTGCAATCGTCATCGTCCGTCATCCTTGCTGCAATGTTACCAACTGTCCGCTTCGACCGGCCCGGGCGGGGCGGTGCCGGCCTTCTTCGCGGCGATCATCTCGGGGCTCGGGCGGCGAATGTCCGAGGCAAGGCCCACGGCCGCACAGGCCCGGATGAACAGCCCGCCCAGATCGACCTGCCACCAGTGCAGCCCGAAGATCGCCGAGGAGGGAAAGGCATGGTGGTTGTTGTGCCAGGCCTCGCCCAGGTTGGGCAGGGCCAGAAGCGCGTTGTTGGTGCTCATGTCGCGGGTGGCGAAGGGGCGACTGCCCACAAGATGCGCGGTCGATCCGCTGGTCCACATC
>JAFIEN010000395.1 GCA_020832515.1 Rubellimicrobium sp.
GGACGGGGGCATCGCGTGACCGATCCGGCGCTGACCCGTGCGCTGGCCGGGCGCGAGGCGCTGATCGCGCGGCTGGCAGACCTCATTGCCTGCCCGTCCGTCAGTGTCGAGCCGGGGGCAGAGGCGGGGATGGAGGCGGCGCGGACGCAGTTCGAGGGGTTTCTGGCCGGGGCGGGCTTTGCAAACATCCGCCGGCTTCAGGGCGGCGGGCATCCGGCCATCGCGGCAGAGTGGATGGGCGCCGACGGTACCCCGACACTGCTGGTCTACGGCCACTACGATGTACAGCCCGCCGATCCTCTGGACCAATGGACGACCGCCCCTTTCGAGGCCGCAGTCCGCGACGGCCGGATCTACGGGCGGGGTGCGGCCGACGACAAGGGGCCGCTCCTCGTCGCTCTTTCCGCGCTGGCGGCTGTTCTGGCCGAAGACGGGCGGTTGCCGGTCAATATCCGCATCCTGATCGAGGGCGAAGAGGAACTGGGGTCGCGGACGCTCGAACAGATCCTGCACCTGCACAAGGCACAGCTTGCCTGCGACGCTGTGCTGTCGGCCGATGGCGCAAGATGGCGCGCGGACCTGCCCACGCTGAACATGGCGACCCGCGGGATCGGAACACTCGAGTTTTCCGTCAGGACGGCGGCGAAGGACCTGCATTCGGGCCGCTACGGCGGGGTCGTGCCCAATGCGCTGCATGTCCTGTCGGGGATGCTGGCCGCGCTCCATGACGGGGACGGCAGGATCACCATTCCCGGCTTTTATGAAGGGCTTGCCGATCCCGCACCCGAGCTGCGGGCCGAGCTTGCCGCGATCCCGTTCGATGCTGCGGACTGGCTGGCCGAAACCGGCGCCGAACCGATCGGAGAGGCCGGGTTCACCACGCTCGAACGGCTGTGGCTGCGCCCCTGTCTTGACGTGAACGGGGTGACGGGTGGGTATGCCGGGCCGGGGTCAAAGACGGTCATCCCGGCCGAAGCCCATGCCAAGCTGAGCCTTCGGCTGGTGCATGGTCAGGACCCCGACCGCATCCGACAGGCCCTGATCGAACACCTGCACCGGCTCTCTCCACCTTGCGCGACCCTGTCCGTCACCGCAGACAGCGCCTGGACCGCCGCGACCGAGGTTCCTCGCGACCACCCCCTGCTGGCCGCGGCGCGCAAGGCCCTGCTGCGGACAACAGGGCAGAACCCCGTCCTTGTGCGCATCGGGGCAAGCCTGCCGATCTGCGATATCGTTCGCCGGGTCCTTGGCTGCGATGTCGTGATGTTCAGCTTCGCCACGGCCGACGAGAATTTCCACGCCCCGGACGAGTTCTTCCGGCTTTCCGCCATCGACGAAGGGCTGGCGGCGTGGATTGCCCTCTTGCGGGAACTGGAAACCGGCCAAGGCCTTGCTGGTCAGTAAGCCCGAACCGGGCCTTGTCTTGGGAACATGATTGACCCGCCGCAGATTTTTGGGGCGAGGATGCGCGGGACCGACGAGGCCGGCGGGGCGCTGTTCGGCTGTGTCGTGTCCCTCCGGGTGATGTCGCTCGACGTCAGCAGAGCCGACCAGCCACTACAGCGCAATCGAGGGCGCGCGGCTGGTCGGCTTCGCGGGGTGGCCTTCGACGATCTGCCAGTAGGATCGGGTTGCGAGATCAACCTGAACCGGGATGACCACCGAAACGACGGACTGGAACTCGCGCTCTAGGGCGGAGAGTGGGGGACCGACACCTGTTTCCCGTGGCTGCATGACGGCCGCCAGACCTGAGGCGGACCGCCGTCCCGGCGCCCCGCGAGGCGTCTGGCCGTTCCAACACCAGCGACGCCAGTGTTCTTCCGCAGCCATCGTCTCGGGGTGAACCTGTCGACCTGTCCCGCTTCTCTCCCTAACCGAGGAGGTAGCGCGCCAATACCGGCCCGCAGGCTGCGCCAATGGCGCGCGCGCGCAATCCGATGCAGCCGGGGACGATTTCCGGGACATTGACCCCGCGCTGGTCGAACTGCCCGAGGTCCGAGCGGATGAGGTCGACGAGCCTGTCCCTGACATCCGCCGGGAAGGCCCCGTCGATCACCGCCGCCTCGATATCCAGCACGGCCGCCACGTTCAGGATGGATCGGGCCAGTTCCCGAGCCGACAGGTCGATCCAGCGGCTCAGATGCGGCTCGAAGGCAGCCCAGTTCTGTGGCTCATGCCACATCGTCGACAGGTCTTTGCCTCCAGCGGCGACCGCGGCCTCCAACCGGTAGAGCGAGGCGACATCCAGAAGCCGGCACGCCCGCCCGGCTTCGTCGAAGGCGGGCAAAGGGCCGAAGGCGCCGGCATTGCCGAAACGTCCCTCATGGACCGCATTGTTCAGGACAAGCCCGCCCCCGACGAAGGACCCGACATAGAAATATGCAAAATCGCCGCAGTTGCGCCCCGAACCATGCATGAGTTCGGCCCGGCAGGCGGCAGTAGCATCGTTCTCGACATAGACGGGCAGGTTCGAGAAGCGGCCGATTTCCCGCGCGATATCGAAATCCTTCCAACGGGCCAGTTCCGCCGCCGGCGCGCCAAAGACTTCGTGCCAGTTCCAGATCTGCCACGGCATCGCGATGCCGATACCCGCGATCCGCAAGCGTGCGTCGGGCGCAAGGGACCCCGAAAGCTCTTTGATGCCGCGTTCGAGGAATCCAAGGACTTCGCCAGGATCGGGAAAGCGATAGGTTACATGTCGCTGCGCAAGGATGGTGCCGTGGAAATCCGCCAGCACAAGATCGCAGGACCGCCGCCCGATCTTGAGGCCGAAAGAATAGACCCCGCTTGCAACCAGCGCCATCGGGACGCGCGGCTTGCCCACCTGACCGCGCAGTGGCGCACCCCGCGCGACCAGTCCGGACTTCTTGAGATCGCGCAGGATCACCGACACGGTCTGCTGCGAAAGCGCCGCCATGCGGGCAAGTTCCGCCCCCGGCAGCGCGCCATGGCGCTGGATCAGGGACAGGACAAGGCGTTCGTTGTGGTCGCGCAGGCCCGACTGCGTTCCACCGATGCCCGATCGTCTTGGCCCTGCCGATTCCATGCAGATCCTCCTCGTGCAGGGTTGAAGGATCGGGATTAATAAATCAACCTGATTTATTTATTGACCTGCCCTGTCGAATCGTTGCTAGTGCCAGAAGGCCGATCGCAAGAAATGGGATGCGCGGCCGCACTGGCCATCTCGGGTCAGGATTTGTCAGGGAGGACAATCATGAAAAGAATTCTCGCAGGCTCGGCCCTCGCTTTCGCGTCGGTTGCCGGGTTCACTGGAGCCGCAAGTGCCGACACCTCGGCATGCCTCATAACGAAGACCGACACCAACCCCTTCTTCGTCAAGATGCGCGAAGGCGCCGAGGCCGCTGCGGCAGAGGCGGGGATTACCCTCTTTTCCTACGCAGGCCGCGTTGACGGCGACCACGAGACCCAGGTCGAGGCGATCGAGACCTGCATCGCAAACGGGGCGTCCGGTATCCTGATCGCCGCGTCCGATACCTCGGCCATCGTCTCGGCGGTCGGTCAGGCCCGGGACGCGGGGCTTCTGGTGATTGCGCTCGACACCCCGCTTGAACCCATCGACGCC
>JAFIEN010000396.1 GCA_020832515.1 Rubellimicrobium sp.
GGGGGGGGGGGGGGGTGTGTTGTGGTGGCGGGGGGGGGTGGTGGGTTCGGGGGGTGGGGGGGGTGTGCCCCCCGTCCGCTGACGCGGCCTCCCCCCGGGATATTTCGAAACGAAAGATGCAGGCAGGTGGGGCGGGCGGGGGCGGCTCAGTCGATGCTGGGGGGGGCGCCGCCGGAGAAGATATTCTCGCCGTGATAGCTGAGCGGGGCTTCCTGCATCTGCAGGTGCAGGCCGGTCCGGGTGAAGGGATGGGCGCGCGCGAGGTCTTCGTCGATCTCGATGCCCAGACCCGGCGCGTCGGGCAGGCGGATGTAGCCGTCCTCGATGGTGATGGAATGTTTGATCAGGGCCATGTGGAAGGGGGTGTCGATCGTTTCGGCCATGAGGACATTGGGGCAGGCGGCGCAAAGCTGGATATTGGCCGCCCATTCCACGGGTCCGGCGTAGAGATGCGGCGCGATCTGGGCGTTGTAGACCTCCGCCAGGGTGGCGATCTTCCTGGCCTCCCAGATGCCGCCCGCGCGGCCAAGCGCCGGTTGCAGGATATTCGCCGCACCCGCGCGCAGGATCGGGGCGAATTCGGCCTTGGTGGTCAGCCGCTCGCCCGTGGCGACAGGGACGCGCACGGCGCGGGCGACCGCGGCCATCGCCTCGACATTGTCCGGGGGGACGGGTTCTTCGTACCACAGCGGCAGATAGGGTTCGATCGCCTGGCCAAGCCGGATCGCGCCGCCGGTGCTGAACTGCCCATGCGTGCCGAAGAGCAGGTCCACCCGGCTGCCCACCGCCGCGCGGATCGCCTTGCAGAAGGCAACCGAGCGGTCGATGTCCAGCATCGCCGGGCTGTGGCCGCCCCGGATCGTATAGGGGCCGGCGGGATCGAACTTCACCGCCGTATAGCCCTTGTCGGCCAGATCGAGGGCGGATTCGGCCGCCATGTCCGGGTCGATCCAGTATTGCGGCTCGGTATGGTGGGGCAGGGGATAGAGATAGCTGTAGGCCCGGATCCGGTCGTGCACCCGCCCGCCCAGAAGCGCATGGACAGGCCGGTCGCGGTGCTTGCCCAGAATGTCCCAGCAGGCGATTTCGAGCCCCGACCATGCCCCCATCACCGTCAGGTCGGGGCGCTGGGTGAAGCCCGAGGAATAGACGCGGCGGAACATCAGCTCGATATTCTCGGGGTTCTCGCCTTCCATGTGGCGTTCGAAGACGTCCCGGATGACCGCCTTCATCGCCTCGGGCCCGACGCTCGAGGCATAGCATTCGCCATAGCCCGTGATGCCGGTGTCGGTCGTGACCTTCGGGATGATCCAGTAGCGGCCACCCCAGCCCGGCGCCGGCGGGGCGGTGACGATGATGTCGAGATCGGCGAGTTTCATCTGCTATGGTCCTCGGGACAGGTGGCGTGAGGGGGCACGTAATGACGGCTATCACGATTCGGCTTCTGGAACAGAAGGACCTGCCCCTGCTGCTGGCGGTGACCGAGGGCCTGTTCGACCATGCCATCGACCCCGATCAGGCGCGGGCCTTCCTTGCCGATCCGCTGCATATGCTCGCGCTGGCCTTCGACGGCGATCTGGCCGTGGGCATGGCCTCGGGCACGGTGCTGCTGCATCCCGACAAGCAACCTTCGCTTTTCGTCAACGAGGTCGGCACGCGCGAAGAATGGGAGCGGCGGGGGATCGCCACATCCGTGCTCGAGGCGCTTTTCGCGGCGGCCCGGGCGCGGGGCTGCAAGGGCATCTGGGTCGCGACCGAGCCGGACAATGACGCGGCCCGCGGCCTTTACCGAAAGCTCGGCGGCGACGAGATCGACTGCGTCGCCTATGGCTGGGACGGTGCCTTCGACGAGGACCTGAACGGGGACTTGAACGGGGCCCGAGACGAAGACTGAGGCGTCAGAACACCACGACATTGCGCCGCGCGCCCCCGGCCTTGGTATCGGCGATGGCCTCGTTGATCTCATCGAGGCTCCAGCGACCCGAGACCAGTTCGTCAAGCTTCAGCCGCCCCTGCCGGTAAAGGTCCACCATCCAGGGAATGTCGCGCCGGATCACCGCATCGCCCATCTTCGAGCCGATCAACCCCTGCCCGAGGGCGGCGACGACCACGGGCTCATAGCTGGACATGGCACCGGAATGGGGCATGCCCACCATCAGGACCCGCCCTCCCCGCGCAAGATAAAGCGGCGCGGTGTCGAAGGCCGGGATCGCGCCCACGGTCACGAAGACCGCATCCGCCCCCCGCCCGATCAGGCGCTGCACCTCGCGCCAGGGCTGCTCGGCAGTGGCAAGCACCCCGTCGGTCGCGCCGAATTCGCGCGCGACGGCGAGCTTGTCTTCCGAGATGTCCACCGCCACGATCCGCCGCGCGCCTGCGATCCGCGCACCCTGGATCGCGTTCAGCCCGACGCCGCCCGCGCCGATCACCACGGCATCCTGCCCGGGCCGCAGACCTGCGGCATTCACCACCGCGCCGACACCGGTGATGACGCCGCAGGCCAGAAGCGAGGCCGCCTCGACCGGGATGTCCGGCGCGATCCGCACCACCTGGCTCTGGTCCACGACCACCGCCTCTGCAAAGGCGCCGCAGGCCATGGCCTGATGCAGCTTGCCGCCCGACAGCGTCGAAAGCGGCCCATGGTCACCGTCATACCCGGTCTCGCACATCACCGGTTGGCCCGAGGCGCAGCTGCCGCACCCCCCGCAGGCGCGGATCAGCGTCACCACCACCCGGTCGCCCGGGGCGAAGCCGCGCACGCCCGCGCCCACCGCCGTCACTTCGCCCGCGGCCTCGTGCCCATAGACGGCCGGCAGCGACCCGCCCCAGGCGCCGTCGGCGTAATGGATGTCGGAATGGCAGATGGCGACGGCGCCCAGCCGCACCTCTACCTCGCCGGCAAGAGGCGCGCGCAGCGTCACCTCCTCGATGACGAGCGGTTCTCCGAAGGCGTGGCAGACGGCGGCTTTGATACGGGCCATGGCAGGTTCCTTGACGATTTGTCCCGCAGCCTTAGCGCGGTGGAAACGCGCTGCCCTGCGGAAATGCGACGCCTCATGTCGCTTTGGTGGCCCCTTGCCGTGGTATCAACAGGAGGGCAAGGCAGACGACCATCAGAAGCGCCGAGAGCACGAAGGGCGCGCCCGGCAGATAGGGCCCCGGCCCCGCGGTGAAGACCCAGAAGATCTGCGTCATCGCCAGCGGCGACAGGATCGCCGCCAGCGCCCGGGCCGAGGTGATCGCCCCCTGCAACTCGCCCTGCTGGTCGTCGCCCACGCGCTGGCTCATCATGCCCTGCAGCGCCGGTGTGACGACCGCGCCCAGCGCGGTCATCGGGATGAAGGCCAGCGCGATCCAGCCATTTGCGACAAGCGCCAGAAAGATGAAGGCCCCGAGGTTGAAGAGCAGCCCGTAGAGGATCGTCCCCCGTTCGCCCAGATACCGCAGGGCCACCCGGATCAGCCCGCCCTGAACCACCGCGATGGCGACACCGAAGGCCGCCAGCGACAGGCCCACCATCGAGGGCGACCAGCCGAAATTCTCCTTGGTGAAGAA
>JAFIEN010000397.1 GCA_020832515.1 Rubellimicrobium sp.
TGGCCACTTATGCGATGTGGTGGATTCGCGCCTCGATCCAGGAATACATCCTGCGCTCCTGGAGCCTGGTGAAGCTGGGCACCACAAGCGCGCAGAAGAAGCTTTTCTTCAACCTGCGCAAGGCAAAGGCCCGGATCGGCGCGCTTGAGGAAGGTGACCTGCGGCCCGAGAACGTGAAACAGATCGCCCATGACCTTGGCGTGACCGAGGCGGAGGTCGTCTCGATGAACCGGCGCCTCTCGGGTGGGGATGCCTCGCTCAATGCGATGGTCGGCAGCGACGGCGACAGCGCGACCCAGTGGCAGGACTGGCTCGAGGATGAGGATGCCGACCAGGCCACCGCCTATGAGGAACGTGACGAGCTTGACGCCCGGCGCGAACTTCTGGCCGCTGCCCTTGATGTGCTGACCGAGCGCGAAAAGGATATCCTCGTCCAGCGCCGCCTGCAGGAAGAGGTGGTCACGCTGGAGGACCTGTCCTCGCAATATGACGTGAGCCGCGAACGCATCCGCCAGATCGAGGTGCGCGCCTTCGAAAAGCTGCAGAAACGGATGCAGGACCTTGCCCGCGAAAAGGGCATGCTCGAGACGGCCTGACCGCGCCCGGACTTTTCGACCGGCTTTGCAACGAGCCTTGCCCTTGCGACTGGCCCGTTGCGTCCTGACGCTGGCGTGATAGCCTTCCGTCCGACATGGGCAGGGGCTGCACCCCTGCGTTGGGGGGAAAGATCATGACCGAGGCCATACGCTGGGGCATTCTGGGGGCTGCGAATTTCGCCTATGAGCAGATGGCCCCGGCCATTCTTCTGGCCCGCGGGGCCGATCTTGTGGCACTGGCCAGTTCCGACCCTGCCAAGGCGGCCCGGTTTCAGGCGATCGCGCCGCGCCTGACGGTTCACGGCAGCTATGATGCGCTGCTGGCCGATCCCGGGATCGATGCTGTTTACATCCCGCTGCCGAACCACCTGCATGTCGACTGGACGCTCAAGGCGCTGGAGGCAGGCAAGCATGTGCTGGTCGAGAAACCCCTGGCGATGCGTGCCGATGCCTTCGACCAGGTGATCGCTGCGCGCGACCGGACCGGGCTGTTTGCGGCCGAGGCCTACATGATCGTCCACCATCCCCAATTCCTGCGCGCCCGCGAGCTTGTGCAGGGCGGCGCGATCGGGCGGCTGGTGCATGTCGATGCGCGCTTCACCTACAACAACGCGGAAGCGACCGACAACATCCGCAACCGGCCCGAGACCGGCGGCGGAGGTCTGCCCGACATCGGTGTCTATGTCATCGGTGCGGCCCGTTTCGTGACCGGGGCCGAGCCCGCAGCGATCGACTTCGCCGAGATCCGCTACGAGAACGGCGTCGATGTCTTCGCCCGATTCGATGCAAGTTTTCCCGGTTTCAGCTATTCCGGCCTGGTCTCGATGCGGGCGTTTTCCCGGCAGGAGGTGGTCTTCCAAGGGGACGAGGGCCTTCTGAGGCTGACCTGCCCGTTCAACGCCAATGTCCATGACATGGCCGCCCTCACGCTCGAGACCGGATCGGGCCGGCGCGAGGAGGAGCGGTTCCCGACGGCCAATCACTACGTCCTGCAGGTCGAGAATTTCGGACGAACGGTGCGCGAGGGGGTGGCCTATCCCTGTCCGCTGGAGTTCAGCCGGGGGACGCAGGCGATGATCGACATGGTTTTCGACAAGGGTGGACGCCCCTGAGGGGCCACGACAGGAGGGGCATGGATGGCGCAGTCGGACGATGACAAGGTGATGGGCCGGATCAACGGCGAACAACCCGATGGCCAGCCCGAGGAGAACCTCTGGCTCAGGCTTCTGTTCATGGTGCTGATCGCGGCCATGATCTCGGTGGCGCAGACGGTTCTGGCGCTGTTGACCGTGATCCAGTTCATCATCCTGCTCACGAACCATCGCAAGCCGAATGCGCAACTGGCCGAATTCGGCACCTCGCTGGGGATCTGGATCGCGAAGGCCGCGCGCTATCAGACGGTGGCAAGCGAGGTGAAGCCCTGGCCCTGGACGGAACTTGACTGAGGCCGGGGCCGGGGGACCCGCATATTGGCCAAATTTACGGGCGCGGAATTTTGGAAATTAAGCCTCAGCGTAGCCCCCCCGACCAGCCGGACAACCCACACCCCCACCAGCGCGCGCCCCTCCCCCCGATGGCCATGTAGAACAAGGCCAGCAGCAAGAGCGGCTCGTAGACGATGAACGTGTCCTGCCGCACCCGGCTCGAGACGGCATAGAGATCCACCATGGTGATCGTGGCCACCAGCGGCGTGGCCTTCATCTGCAAGATCACCTCGCCCCCCAGCGTGGGCAGGGCGTTGCGCGTGGCCAGCGGCAGCCAGATCCGCCGGAACAGGGTGAAGCGCGGCATGCCGAAGGCCTCGGCCGCCTCGATCTGTCCGCGCGGCACGCCCTTGAAGGCGCCCCGCATCACCTCGCCCTCGTAGCCCGCAAAGGACAGCGTCAGCGCCAGAAGCGCATAGGGCCAGGCTTCGCGCAGATAGGGCCACATCCAGCTGTCGCGAATGCCCGGATATTGCGGAAAGAGCGAGCCGAGCCCGTAGTAGAGCAGCCAGATCTGCAACAGCAGCGGCGTGCCGCGGATGATCGTGCAGAAGGCCCTGGCGGGGGCGGAAAGGTACCACGGCCCCACCGCCTGGGCGAGGCCGAGGGGAACCGCCAGCAGGAAGCCGAAGAAGACCGACAGCACCAGCAGCCACAGGGTCGTCATCAGCCCCCTGGCCGCCAGCGGCGCATAGCGCGGGATCCAGTCCCAGCGCAGCGTCATGGCGCAGAACACGACCAGCGCCAGCGCGAGCGCGATCATCACCACCCGGTGCGGCTGCAGCCAGGGCGAGAGCGCGCGCATCATCGCCGCCCCCCCGGCAGGGGCTGGCCACGCCGGGCGCGGCGTTCGAGCCACCCGAAGAGGACGCCCGACAGGAGCGTCACGGTCAGGTACAGCATTCCCGCGGCAAGGAAGAAGGTGAAATAGGCCCGTGTGCTGGCCGCCGCCTGCCGCGTTTCAAGCGTCAGTTCGGCAAAGCCCACGATGGCCAGAAGGGCGGTGTCCTTGGTGGCGATCAGCCACAGGTTCGCCATGCCGGGAATGGCATGGGCCAGCATGAGCGGGATCGTGATCCGCCGCATCACCTTGAAGGGGGGCATGCCAAAGGCGCGCGCCGCCTCGATCTGGCCCGGCGGCACGGCCTGGATCGCGCCGCGCAGCACCTCGGTCGCGTAAGCCCCCTGAACGACGCCCAGAACCCCGATACCGGCGACGATTCCGCTGATCTCGACCCGGCCGTATCCCAGCGCGCGTGCCGCCTGGTTGATGAGGTCGGTGCCCACGAAATAAAGGATCAGGATCAGCACCAGTTCCGGCACGGCCCGGACGACAGTGGTATAGACGGCCAGTAGATCGCGCGTGACCGGCCCGCCATAAAGCTTGCCGTAAGCGCCCATCAGGCCGATCATCAGCCCAAGCGCAAAGGCCCCGCCCGCGATCTGGAGCG
>JAFIEN010000398.1 GCA_020832515.1 Rubellimicrobium sp.
CGCCCCCGGCCCGGTCGCGTCAACGGTCCGGCGCGATCAGCCCCAGCCCCCGCAGATAGACCCCGATTCCGCTTTCAAGGATATCCTCCGGCGAAAAGGGCGAGGTGCTGCCGGGGCTGCCGCGCGCAAAAAGTTCAACCACGCCATGGCTCATCGCCCAGATATGCGCCGAAAACATCGCCGGCGGCGGCCGCTTGTCGGGCGGGATATGCTGCGACAACGCCTCGGCCGATTTCTGCAGCACGCCCATCGCGCGGGTGGCGGCGGCGTGCAGTTCGGGCGTGCGCTGCATCCCGATGCCGCTTTCGAACATGGCAACGTAATGGCCCGGATACTTGCGCGCAAAGGCCAGATAGGCCCGCCCGGTCGCCTCGAAGGCGGCAAGCGCCGAGGGCTGGCCCTTGTCGAAGGCGTAGTCCATCAGGTCGCCGAAGATCTCGTAGCCCTGCCGCGCGGCTTCGGCGATCAGATCCTCGCGCCCCTCGAAATGGCGATAGACGGCGGCAGGCGTCACGCCTGCCTCGCGCGCGGCCTCGGACAGGGTAAAGCCCTGCGGCCCCTGTTCGGCGATCAGATGCAGACAGGCCTCGATCAGGGCCTGGCGCAGATTGCCGTGATGGTAGCCGCGTTTCAGCACGGGCCTAACACCCCAGCTTGGCCTGCATCACGATCTCGGGCCCGCCGATGATCTTGGGGTCCGGCGCGCCGATCGCATCGGCATCCTTGCGCGCATAGTCGATCGGGCCCAGCAGCGCCCGGATCGCGTTCAGCCGCGCGCGTCGCTTGTCATCACCGCGCACCACCGTCCAGGGTGCGAAGGTGGTGTGCGTGCGGTTCAGCGTCTCGATGATGGCGTGGGAATAGATGTCCCAGCGGTTCAGCCCCTCGACGTCGATCCACGAGAGCTTCCATTGCTTGAGCGGATCGCGTTCGCGCGACAGGAACCGTTCAAGCTGCGTGGCGCGGCCGACGTTGATCCAGAATTTCATCACGATCACGCCGTCGTCGACCAGCATCTTCTCGAACGGGGCCACCTGTTCGAACCAGTGATTGCGTTGCTCGGGGGTGCAGAAGTCGAACACATGTTCGACCACGCCGCGATTGTACCAGGACCGGTCGAAGAAGACGATCTCGCCCGCGGCAGGCAAATGGGCGATGTAGCGCTGGAAATACCATTGCGTCGCCTCGGTCTCGGTCGGCTTCGGCAGGGCCACCACGCGCGCGCCGCGCGGGTTGATGTTTTCGGTCATCGCCTTGATCGTGCCGCCCTTGCCGGCGGCATCCCGCCCCTCGAAGACCAGCGCGATCCGGGCGCCGGTGTCCTTGACCCAGGCCTGCAGCTTGACCAGTTCGACCTGCAGCGCCTCCATCTCTCGCTCGTAGTCGTTGCGGGGCAGGCGGCGGGGATAGGGGAAGCGTTCGTTGGCGATATCGCCCTTGCCTGCGTCGCGCAGGAGCGCGCGCACATCCTCGGGCGCGTCGTTTTCAAGGTACTTCGTGATCGCGCCGTCGAAGGGCAGGTCCATGATGCGTTCCCTTTGGCCTTTGGGGGAATATGGGCGCTGGACCGGGTCAGCGCAATCCGGCCCGCTCGGCCGCGCGGTGAATGGCGGCAATCACGTCATCTGGCGCACTATGGTGGGGCATGTGGCCGATGCCGGGCAGGAGCGTCAGGTTCGCCCCCTGGATCAGCCCGACCAACCGTTCGGAATGGATCGCGGGGGGGACGATCGTGTCGGCCGCGCCGTGGACGATCTCGACCGGCAGGCTCAGCGTGCCATAGCGGGCCAACATGGCAACGATATGGGGGCGCAGGCCATTCACCTGACGGGCATTGGCGCGGAAACTGTCGCGGCGGATCGAAAGCTCGGCCCCGATATGGTCGACATACCCGTTGGGCGTCGGGTTCGGCTCGAAGATCGTGTCCACGATCCCCTCGACCACGCCCTGCGGCGCGAAGGCGGTCACCAGGGGCGCCAGAAGGCCACCGCCCAGCGCCGTGCCGCCCACCGAGTAAAGCGCGCCCAGACTGCCCGGCCATGGCATGGACGCCCCCGCGACATTCACCAGCGCCGCGATGTTGTCGGGATGGTCGAGCGCCCAGGCCAGCGCCACCGCATTGCCATAGGAATGGCCCAGCACGATCGGCCGCTCGGCCCCCAGTGCCGCGGCCGCTGCCCGCAACAGCGCCGCCTGTTCGGCGGGACTTTCCGCCCCGCGCGCAAAGGCACGGGCGTGGTCGGCTGTGGTGCGGTCGGTAAAGCCCAGTCCGGGGCGGTCGAAGATCAGGACGCGGTAGTCGGCGGCAAGCCGGTCCGCGAAACCGAAGGTGAAATCCCGCGTGCTGCCGTTGGCGCCGTGGATCAGCACAAGATCCGGCCCCTCGCCCATCACCACGGCATGGACCTGCCGCCCCGCAACCTCGATCAGTTGCCCCTCGGGCGGGAAGGCGGCTTCGGCCAGAACCTCGCGCTGGGTGGCGCGATGGCCCGCAAGGACCGTGCCGCCGCCAAGGACCGCGACCGTGAAGAGAGTGAAAAGGCTAGCGGCCAATCGCATTCAGATCATAGGGCGTGGACTGGTATATCTCGTTGATCCAGTTGCCATATAGAAGGTGCGCGTGGCTTCTCCAGCGGTTTTGCGGGGGGCGCGAGGGATCGTCCTCGGGGTAGTAGTTCATCGGCACGTTGATCGGCGTGCCATTGGCTACGTCGCGGTCATATTCCTGCTTCAGCGTATCGCTGTCATATTCGAAATGGTTGAAGATATAGAGCGCGCGGTGCCCTGCATCCTCGACCAGGCAAGGCCCGGCATCCTCGGCGGCCAGAAGTGTGGTCAGGCCCGCCGCGTCGATCTCGGCCTGGCGCATTTCCGTCCAGCGGCTGACGGGGATGACGAAATCGTCCGAGAACCCCCGCAGATAAGGCGAGGCGGGCGCAAGGCTACGATGGCGGAAACAGCCAAAGGCCTTGGCGGGCAGCATGTGTTTCTGCACGCCGTGGAAATGGTAGATCATCGCCATCCCCCCCCAGCAGACGCCGAAGGTGGAATGCACATTGGTCTGGGTCCAGTCGAAGACCTGCCGGAGTTCGTCCCAATAGGTCACGTCCTGGAAGGGCAGGTGTTCGATGGGCGCGCCGGTGATGATGAAACCGTCGAACCTTTCGCCCGTGGCAGCCACCTCGGCGAAGGGGCGGTAGAATTCCTCCATATGTTCGGCGGCGGTGTTGCGGGTCTGATGCTCGGTCATGCGGATCAGCGAAAGCTCGATCTGCAGGGGTGTTGCGCCGATCAGCCGGGCGAACTGGGTCTCGGTCTGGATCTTCTTGGGCATGAGGTTCAGAAGCCCGATCCGCAGCGGGCGGATATCCTGCCGGGCGGCCTGATCCTCGGACAGGACCATGACGCCTTCGCGGGTGAGCACGTCATAGGCGGGCAGCGTTTCGGGGATCTTGATCGGCATGGCGGCGTCTTTCGGCAGTCGGATGCG
>JAFIEN010000399.1 GCA_020832515.1 Rubellimicrobium sp.
CTGCCACCAGTCCTACCGGCTGCGCAACTGACCGGGCGGCAGCCGATGCCCCCCGCTCTGCGCTGGCTGATCGCCCTGGTGCTTCTGGGCGGCGGGCTGTTCTGCGCGCTGACGCGCCCGGCCAGCCCCGACCCATCCCTCATCGCCGGGCTGACCGGCGATCCCGAGGCCGGACGGCTGAGCTTTGCCGCCGCCGGTTGCGCCGCCTGCCATATCGCGCCGGGGGCCACATTGGCGGACGAACCGGTCCTGTCGGGCGGCCGCCGCTTCGACACCGCCTTCGGCACCTTTGTCGCGCCCAACATCTCGCCCTCGGCCGCCGGCATCGGCGACTGGAGCGATGAGCAGATCGTCCATGCCGTGATGCAGGGCGTCTCACCCCGGGGGCGGCATTACTACCCCGCCTTTCCCTATACCGCCTATATCCTGGCCGATCCGCAGGACATTCTCGACCTTGCCGCATACCTGCGCAGCCTGCCCCCCGACGACACGCCAAGCGCGGGTCACGACCTGCGCTTTCCCTACGGCATCCGTCGCGGCCTGGGCCTCTGGAAGCGGCGCTATCTGCGTGAGGACTGGGTGCTGACGGACGCCCCCACGCCCGAGATCGCCCGCGGCCGCACCCTTGTCGAGGCAATGGGCCATTGCGCCGAATGCCACACCCCGCGCGACAGGCTGGGTGGGCTCGACCGAAGCCGCTGGATGGCCGGTGCCCCCCTGCCCTCGGGCGATGACACCGTCCCCGCCATCCATCCCGATTTGCTTGGCTGGACCGACCTCGAGATCGCCTACTACCTTGAAACCGGCTTCACGCCTGCCTTCGACAGCGCCGGCGGCGCGATGGCCGAGGTGATCCACAACACCCGCCAGCTGCCCGCCGAGGACCGCGCCGCAATCGCCGCCTATCTGCTTGCCCTGCCCTGACCGCCCTGCCCCGACCTCGCCCTGCCCTGACCTCGCCTTGCGCGGTTGACGTTGCCACGATCAGTCGGGCCACGGGTTCGGCCCGATCCGGTCACCCCGGAAACGCGTCCGCCACTGACCGCCCTCGGCGCGGAGGGCGCGGATACCCCCGAGAAACACCCATCGTCTCGAATAGCACGCCATCCGCGCGTGGTGGGCAGACATCCGGGTCCGCGGGCCGCAGGACCGAGCGGACCTCGGGCGACCGCTTCGATCAGGGCAGGACGCACCCCTTTGGGAACATCCGGCAAGAGCGCGCGCGCCGAGGGCCCCAGGACCATGGCGACCCCGCAACGGTGGGCGGCTGCGTCTGGCATCCGGCCTGCCGCGCGGCAGGACGACAGGTTGTGCCGTCAAGCGCAGCCCCGGACGAAGCGACGGTTCCATGGCCCGGACCGGAACGGCATGCCCGCGCCAGCCCTGGACAACATGGAACGCGCCGCACCGCGCCCGGGCATTTCAGGGAAACGGGGTCCAGATGACATCGTCGATCCGCGGCGCGCCGGTTGCGAGCATGACCAGACGGTCAAGGCCAAGCGCGATCCCGGCAGCTTCGGGCATGAGGTCGAGCGCGGACAGGAACCCCTCGTCGATCGGATAGCTTTCGCCGTAGAGCCGCGCCTTCTCGGCCATCTCGGCTTCGAACCGGCGGCGTTGTTCGACGGCATCGGTCAGTTCGCCAAAGCCATTGGCCAGTTCGACCCCGCAGGCATAAAGCTCGAACCGTTCGGCAAACCGAGGATCAGTCGCCGAGGGCCGGGCAAGTGCCGCCTCAGGCAAGGGGTAAAGGTCAAGGATCGTCGCCCGGCCCAGACCCAGCCGGGGTTCGACGCGGTCAGACAGGATGCGCGAGAAGATGTCGGACCAGCTGTCATCGGCACGCACCCGCTGACCTGCCGCCTCCGCCTGGCGGGCAAGTGCGTCGCGATCGCAGGTGCCGGTCGGGTCAAGCGTGGCCGCAAGATCGATCCCGGCGTGGCGGGCAAAGGCCTCGGTCACGCTCAACCGCTCGGGCGCGGCGAAGGGATCGCACTGCCGGTCGCGGAACGTCAGCTGCGTGGCATCCGCAGCCCGGGCGGCAAGGCGCAGTATCGCCATGCTGTCTTCCATCAGCACATCGTATCCCGCTTCGGCTCTGTACCACTCCAACAAGGTGAACTCGGGGGCATGCAGCGCCCCCCGCTCGCGATTGCGCCAGACATGGGAAAACGCCACGATCCGCCGCTCGCCCGCGGCCATCAGCTTCTTCATCGCGAATTCGGGCGATGTATGCAGGTAGAGCGGGCGGCTGCTGCCGTCGGGATGCACCGCCCGTGTCGCGAAGGCATGCAGATGCGTCTCGTTGCCCGGCGAGATCTGGACCGCGCCGGGATCGACCTCGACAAAGCCCTGCAGATCGAACCATCCCCGCAGCGCCGAGAGGATGCGCCCGCGGGCGCGCAGCGCGGGCCGCCGGTCGGCATGCCGGTCGGGGTGCCACCAGGGTCGGTCGGTCTCGGGCATCGGCGCTCCTGTCGAGGCTTGATGGTCTGGGCGCGTTCGGATCGGGCTTTCGTCTGGAACTTCGCGGGGAAATCGGCTAGCCGCGGCAGCAATCCGCCTGCCTTAGACCGCAGGCCCCCCCATCTCAAGGAGCGTTCTTGTGAAAGTCATCGCCTCGAGCCTGCGCAAGGGCAATGTCGTCGAAATGGACGGCCGGCTGTATGTCGTTCTGACGGCAGAGAATTTCCACCCCGGCAAGGGCACGCCCACGACCCAGATCGACATGCGGCGCATCTCGGATGGCGTGAAGGTCAGCGAACGGTTCAAGACGACCGAACAGGTCGAGCGCGCCCATGTGGACGAGCGGGGTTACGACTTCCTTTATGAGGATGGCGAGGGCTACCACTTCATGGAGCCCGAAAGCTTTGAGCAGATCACCGTCTCCGAAGATGTCGTCGGCGACCAGAAGGTCTTTCTGAAGGAAGGGGTTCGGGCCTTCATCAAGACCTATCAGGAGGTGGCGATCGCGGTCGAACTGCCCCAGAAGGTGACCGTCGAGGTGGTCGAGACCGACGTCGAAGAGCAGGTGGGCCTCGAGCAGCTCCAGACCCTTGTTCACCAGGGTCGCCGAGTTGATCGTGATCACCGGGCCCATGGACCAGGTCGGATGCCGAAGCGCCTCGGCCGCCGTCACGCCGCGAAGCCGTTCGGCCGACCATCCCCGGAAGGGGCCCCCGGAGGCGGTGAGGATGATCCGGGCCACCCGTTCCCTCGGCGTCCCCTGGAGACACTGCAGAAGCCCAGAATGCTCCGAGCCCACGGGCACGAGCATTCCCCCTCCCGCGGCCAGGGCCTCGGTCACGAGGGGGCCTCCGGCCACCAGCGACTCCTTGTTCGCAAGGGCCACCCGCTTGCCGGCCCGGAGGGCCCTGAGGGTCGGCTCGAGCCCGGCGAACCCGACCACCGCGTTGAGGACCACGTCCACCGCCGGGTCCTCGGAAAGGTCGAGGAGGGCGCTCCGGCCGCCC
>JAFIEN010000400.1 GCA_020832515.1 Rubellimicrobium sp.
GGCGAGGAAACGCCCGGCGACGGCCCCCGTCTCGACCCATGAGACGGCAGCCTTTGCGGTAATGCCCCGGTCATCGATATCGTTGACGGCGGCGATAACCGGCATGCGCTCGGCAATTTCCACAACAAGATCGGTCAGCCCGTCATAGGAAACGGTGCCCAGGATCACCGCATCCGCCCCCGATGCGGCGCAGGACGAAAGCTGATCGCGCTGGCGCTGCAGATTGGGATAGCCGCCGGCCTCGAGGAGTGTGAAGCCGACGCCGAGCCGCCGGGCCTCTTCCACCATCCCGTAATTGACGCTTAACCAATAAGCATCCTTCAGATGTGGATATAGAATGCAAAGCTGCCAGGGCCGCGTGGCCCGCTGCAAGGGAACATAGTCCAGCCGCTGCGGCGCGGTGGCCGCATCCGTGGTCGCGTGCGGTGTCTCGAGTTGCCAGACCTCGCCCTCGGCCAGCGCCGTAGCTGCAAGGCCTGCGGCAAGGGCGCAGGTCGCCAGCAGGGCAGATGCAAAAGAGTACGGACAAGCGCGCATGATCTGCTAGTCTTGCGCAATGCCCGGGCGAAGGAAAGCCATCCCCACAGATCCCCTGTCCCGTCCCGAAGGCAGCAGCATCGGGCGGCAGTTCCTTCTGGCCTTCCTGATGATCGCGGGGCTGCCCGTCGTCATCGGTCTGCTTGCGTGGTCCGAATTGCGCGACGTGGCCCGCAGCCAGACCCGGCTTGCCGAAGAGGCGATCCCCGCCATCGCGCTGGTGCGCGGCATCGCCGAGGAAACCAGCCGCGCCGTCACCATTGCCCCCGAACTTGCGGCGGTGACCACCGATGCCGAACGGATGATTCTCTACTTCACATTGCAGGCCCAGGTCGATCAGTTGCGCCAGCGCATCGCCCGCCATGATCCCGGCATCGAGAGTGACCCGGGTGCCCTGAGCCGGGCCGAGACCGACCTGCGCCGGGGCATCTCCCAGATCGACGGCCTTGTCCGCCAGCGCATCGCCGCCATCGCCCGGCGCGATGCCTGGCATGCAGAGGCGATGACGGCGACGACGGAACTCCTCGAGATCGCAGATACGCTGGTCGCCAATGCCGAAACCGGGACAGTGGCCGTTGCCACGCAGCTTTACGACATCCTGCCCGGCGGCGCGGACGAGGAACTGGGCCTCGACATGCTGGACAAGCTGGTCGAGGTCGATCTTTTCCAGCTTAGCCTCATGCACGACCTGCGCGCCCATACGGCCGAGATCGGGCTTCTGCTGGCCCGGGTCCCCGCCGTGCGCGACCTTGCCGAATTCGAGGCGCTGCGGGTCGATATCCGTCGCCGGGCCGAGATCGTCCGCCGCCGGATCCTGGCCGTGCAGGACCCCAGCCGGGCCGAGCGCGCGCTTGAGTTGCTGGCGATGGTCTATCCGCTTACCCTTGCCCCGCCCGCAACCGAGGGGTTGTTCGAATCCGCAGGCGCGGTCCTCGACCTCGACCCCCGGCTGCTGGAGGCACAGGACAGCGTCCGCGAGGCAGCGGGGAGGCTTGAGCGTGAGGCGGCGGCGCTGGCCGACCGGATCGAGGCCCGCGCCGAGGCCTTTGGCGCCGAGGCCGAGGGCGCGGTGCTCCGGGCGCGGCTTCTGTTCGCGTGGGGGGCACTTGCGGCGCTGGTGCTGACGGCGGCGGTGATGTGGTTCTATGTCCAGCGAAACCTGATCCGGCGGCTGGATGCGCTGGCATCGCAGATGCTGGCGCTGGCCGAACGCCGGACCACCCGGGGCCCGCCATCGGGTGGTGACGAGATCACCCGGATGGAGGCCGCGGTCGAGGTCTTCCGCCGGGACGCCGCCGAGAACCGCAGGCTGGAACGCGAGCGCGAACGCATGCTGGCCGAGCTTTACACCCATCGGAACGAGCTGGAGCGCCTTGTCGCCGAACAGACCGAACAGTTGCGCGCCGAGGTGGCCGCCCATGACGCCGCCCGCGCCAAGGCCGAAGCCGCCGATCGCGCCAAGTCGGAATTCCTCGCGATGATGAGCCACGAGATCCGCACCCCGATGAACGGCGTCCTGGGAATGTTGCGCAGCCTCTCGCGCGATGCGCTGACCGAGCGGCAGCAATCCTGGCTGCGGGCGGCGCTGGCCTCGGGCAAGGGGCTGATGGATATCCTCAACGGCCTTCTGGACACGCTCAAGGCCGATACCGGCGCGCTGGCCGAGGATCGGGTGGCATTCCGCCTGTCGGACCTGTTGCGCGACATCACCCTGCTGATGACGCCCGTGGCCGAGGAAAAGGGGCTGACGCTCACGCTCTCCGGCCCGGTCGATGCGCTGCCGCCCCTGATGGGGGATGCCGGCAAGATCCGGCAGATCCTGTTCAACCTTGTGGCCAATGCGATCAAGTTCACCGAATCCGGCGGTGTGACCATCGCCGTCATGGGCCCGGATGCCGAGACGGCCGGAGACCATGTGCCGATCCGGGTCGAGGTGCGCGACACCGGCCGGGGCATCGCGCCCGAAGCGCAGGAGCGCATCTTCGAGGCTTTCGAGCAGGAGGACGGCCAGACCGCCCGCACCCATGGCGGCACCGGCCTTGGCCTTGCGATCTGTCGGCGCCTTGCGCAGGTGATCGGTGCGACGCTGACCCTGCACAGCCGCCCCGGCGAAGGCTCCGTCTTCACGCTCGAGGCCGGTTTCGATCGCGCCCCTCCCGGTGCCGCATCGCGCGCGGTCGCCGCGGCGCAGGCGCATCTGACCGGGCTTGCGCCCGAGGCGGGGTCCGGGCGTCTGTCGATCCTCGTGGTCGAGGACAACGAGATCAACCGTCTGGTCATCGAAAGCTACCTCGACGCGATGGGCCACCGGTCCGAAATCGTGGAAACCGGCGCCGCCGCGGTGCGGGCGGCCGCCGAGGGGCATTTCGACGCGGTCCTGATGGATGTGAACCTGCCCGACATCTCGGGCATCGAGGCCACCCGGCGCATCCGCGGCCTTGCTGATCCGCTCCGCGCCCGGCTGCCGGTCATCGGCATCTCGGCCCATGTGCACGAGGACGAGATCGCGGCCTGTCTTGCGGCCGGCCTGGATGCGATGGTGCCCAAACCCGTGATTCCGGCGGATCTGGCCTGCGTGCTTGAACGCCTCGTGCCGGCCGCGGCGGGCGGTGTTCTGGCCGAAGCGGTGGCCGATCTTGGCGATGCCGGAGCGCGGCAGATCGCGCGGATGTTTCTGGACACGCTGGGGCCCGGCATGGCCGCCATCGCCGACGCCCTGTCCCGCGGGGACCTTGCCGAGGTCGACCGCCTGTCGCATCGGTTGAAGGGTGCTGCGGGCAATTTTGCCCTGCCGGACCTGACCGCGACGCTGGAAGACCTCTGCCGTGCCGCCGCCGCCGGCGAGGGCGAGAGGGCCGCGGCAACGGCGGCCAGCCTGCCCGCGCTGGCCGAGGCGGCGGTCGCCCGGCTCGGTCAGGCGCTTGCGGCCCTGCC
>JAFIEN010000401.1 GCA_020832515.1 Rubellimicrobium sp.
GCCACGACGTCGAGCGGGTACGGCGGCGACACGAACAGGGTGCGGGCGGCCACGCCCAGGCGACCGAGGTGCTCCACGTCGCCACCCAACGGATGCGTCGGGTCGAGCCGGTCGAACACGCTGACCTCGAACGGATCGTCGCGCCCCTGACGTTCGAGCGCGACCACGTCCACGAGATCGGCGAGGTGCGGGCCGCTCCGGATGTTCACCCCGTCGGCGATCCGCGCCGCGATCCGCCTCAAGCCCAAGGGCCACGATTTCGACTATGGCCGCGCCGACGACCCTGCCGAGGTCGCAGGCCGCGTCAGCCGCCACATGAGCCATACCGGCGGCTGAGCACCCGACCCCGAGGCAGGGTTCAGCGAATCACGCTTCCGTGCTAGACTTTCGCGATGCGAGGTCAGGTCGCCATCCTCACCCTCCTGTTCAGCAGCCTGTCCCTGCCGGCTGCGTCCCAGAACCATTGCGACGGCCCCCGGCCGGTCACGCTGCCCGCCTGCATGGTCGGCCATTGGGCCGGCTTCAGCGACATGGCCGACCGTCTTCAGGCCTTTCTGGACACACTGCCCGAAGAGGTGGCGGCCATCGTCCTGCCCGAGGCGGCGGAGACGGAAATGCTGCTCGACATCTTTCCCGATGGCTTTTTCGTCGCCGCCCCGATCAGCTTCGGTGTGGATGTCACCGATTTCTCGTCGCCCGAGCCGGTCAGCTATGTGATCGACACGGTGACGCAATATGGCGCGGGCTGGCTGCTGCCCTTTCCCGAAACCGGCGTGCTTGACATCTGCCACATCCCCGGCACCGGCACCGTCACCGCGACAGCCGAAGGGGTGAGCGTCAGCACCGATGCCGATGGTTCGACCTTCTGGCCAGACGCCCCGGTCACCTATCGCTGCGACGGCGATGTGCTCTCGGTCCGGATCACGCTGCCGGGGATCGGCCCGGTGACCTACACCTTGTTCCGCGCGATCCGCGCTCCCTTTGCGGATGCGGCGGACCACCTCTATTTCCTTTACAACCGCGCGCCGGAATAGCCACCTCAGCCAGCGAGCCGCGCCTCGACCATGCCCACGAACCACGAGGCGCCATAGGGGATGGCCTCGTCGTTGAACTCGTATTCCGGATGATGCACCGGCGCGCTCTCGCCGTTGCCGACAAGGATATAGGCCCCGGGCCGCTCTTCCAGCATATAGGCGAAATCCTCGCCACCCATGATCAGCGGGGCCTCGTCGCAACTCCCGGTGATGCCGGCTGCCACCTCGGCGGCATAGCCGGTATGGGCGTCGTGGTTCACCATGACCGGATAGCCCGCCATCATCTCGATCCGCGCAGTCGCACCAAAGGCGCCCGCCGTCCCCTCGACCAGCGCCTTCAGCCGCACCCCGGCCAACTCGCGCAAGTCGTTCGTGAGGGTGCGGATCGTGCCGCGCAGGGTGACGGAAGAGGGGATCACGTTGAACGCCTCTGACGAGGTGACAAAGGATGTGACCGAGACGACGATCCGGTCGACCGGATCTGCATTGCGGCTGACGATGCTTTGCAGCGCGGTCACCACATGGGCGGCGGCCAGCGTCGGGTCCACCGTCTCCTGCGGCTTGGCGGCATGGCCGCCCTTGCCCTCGATCACGATCTCGAACTGGTCGGTGGCGGCAAAGAACGGCCCCGGCCGGATCGCGAAACTGCCAAGGGGGCGGCCCGGCCAGTTGTGCATCCCGTAGACCTCGTCGATCTGCCAGCGCGCCATCAGCCCGTCCGCGCACATTTCGCGCCCCCCCCCGCCGCCCTCTTCGGCGGGCTGGAATATGACCACGGCCGTGCCGGTGAAATTCCGCGTCTCGGCCAGGTATCTCGCCGCCCCCAGCAGCATCGCGGTGTGGCCGTCATGCCCGCAGGCATGCATCGCGCCGGGCGTTTTCGACGCATGGGGCAGCCCGGTCCTTTCCAGGATCGGCAGCGCATCCATATCGGCGCGCAGGCCGATCGTCCGCCCCGGCCCCCCCTGCCCCCGGATCACGCCGACCACACCGGTCCGCCCGATCCCCTCGACCACCTCGTCGCAGCCGAAGGCGCGCAGCCGCTCGGCCACCAGCGCGGCGGTGCGATGCGTGTCGAACATCAACTCGGGATGTTCGTGCAGATCGCGCCGCCAGGCGGCGATCTCGGGCTGAAGTTCGGCAAGACGGTTCTTCACGGGCATCGGCGCTCTCCCTCACGGTCGTCACAGCCTGCTCCAAGCCGCGGGGCCGGGCAAGCCCGCGGGCAACAGATGGCCGGCGACAGGACACCGCGTCGCGGTCTCCCCTTGAGCGACAGTCCCCGAAAGCCTAGATCTGACCCAGAGAAGGAGTTCGCGATGTTCGGCATCCCCGGAAAACAGGCCGTCACCCTGACCCCCGCAGCCGCCGCCCATATCCGGCGCCTGATGGATAGCGAGGGCCATGCCGGGCTGCGCCTCGGCGTCAAGAAAGGCGGCTGCGCGGGCATGGAATATACGCTCGCCTATGCCGAGACGGTCGATCCGCTCGACGAGGTGGTGGAACAGGACGGCGCCCGGGTGATGATCGCGCCCATGGCGCAGATGTTCCTCTTCGGGACCGAGATCGACTACAGGACCTCGCTCCTGCAATCGGGGTTCGAGTTCCGCAACCCCAATGTCGTCGATGCCTGCGGCTGCGGCGAATCGATCCGCTTCGACGAGTCGATCACCGACGGCGCCTGAGGCTTTCGCCCGCGCCCCGCTCCTGCTAGGCCATGGGCCCGAGACGGACCGAGGGAACCTGCCATGCGCCGCAAGCTTGCCGCCGGAAACTGGAAGATGAACGGGACGGGCGACAGCCTGTCCGGGGTCGCGGCACTGATCGCGGCCCACCCCGCGCCCGGCGTGGACCTCGTGATCTGCCCTCCCGCCACGCTGATCGCCCGCATGGCCGCAATGGCCGCCGGCCACCCGCTCGCCATCGGCGGGCAGGATTGCCACCCGGCCGAAAGCGGTGCCCATACCGGTGATGTCTCCGCCCTCCAGCTTCTCGATGCCGGCGCGCAGATGGTCATCCTCGGCCATTCCGAACGCCGCGCCGACCATGCCGAGACGGATGCCCTTGTCGCGGCCAAGGCCCGCGCGGTCCATGCCGCGGGCCTGACGGCGATCATCTGCCTCGGCGAAACCCGCGCCCAGCGCGACGCGGGCGAGACGCTCGCCATCGTCGCCCGTCAGCTCGCCACCTCCGTCCCCGACGGCGCCACCGCCGCCAATACCGTCATCGCCTATGAACCGGTCTGGGCCATCGGCACCGGCCTCGTCCCCACCCTGCCCCAGATCGCCGAGGTCCATGCCGCGCTGCGCGCCGACCTCGTCACCCGCTTCGGGCCCGAAGGCGCGGGCATCCGGCTGCTTATGTGGAGTTTTGTGGGAAACAAAGGTAATGATCAGTGGTTATGGCTTGTCATGC
>JAFIEN010000402.1 GCA_020832515.1 Rubellimicrobium sp.
ACAAGCCCAGCCTCGAAAAATGGCACGACTAACCAGCGGCGAAAGCGTCGATGTTCTTCTATACCGACACGGCCGACGCGCCCTGGCCGGTGGTCAAGTCGAACGACAAGAAACGCGCCCGGATCGAATGCATGCGGCACTTCCTGACGCATGTGGACTATCCCGGCAAGGATGCCGGGGTCGTCGTCACGCCCGATCCGCGGATCGTGGGCAGTGCCGACCGGGTTCTGGAAAAGGCCGACGAGATACTGACCCGCGCGCAGCACCCGCGCAGCCGCAAGACGACACCGGTCTGACGGTACAGGATTTTGGCCAAAATCCTGTGCGGGGCACCTGTGCGGGGCATCGGCGCGGGTGGCCCGAATTTTGCAAATTCGGGCGCGGCGCGGGGTTCAGAGCACGCGCAACTCGGCCACAAGGGCTGCATTGCGGCAGACTGCCGCAGTCAGCTCCGGCGCATCGCCCGAGGTCTTCATGTCCTCGATCCAGCGCGCACAGGCTGCCGGATCATCGCAGCGGCGGCAGCCGCTGACCGTCTCGACATAATCCTGCGGCGTCAGAACCCCGTCCCTGAGGGCCTGGGCAAGATCCAGACCCCTCGGCCGGTCCACCCGCGGGATCAGCCACTGGCTTGAGATCGTATCGGCTTTCACGCGCATCTGGTCCTCACGTCTTGCGATCGACATGACGACCACGCTGCCCGGCCACCTGCCGCCTGTCCTTGAGCTAGATCAAGTCGCAGGCAGGTAGCCGGGCCGGCGCGCGTCTCAGCGCGCCTCGGCCAGCGCATCCTCCCAGGTACGCAGGCCGGACCTTGGCGACTGCACCAGCACGGCCATGTTGCCCGGCTTGTGCGCATTGCGCCGCATCTTGGTATGGGCGGCCGGGATCTGGTCCCAGCCGAAGACCTCGGACATGCAGGGGTCAAGGCGGCGCGCGAGCATCAGGTCGTTGGCCGCACTTGCCTGCCTGAGATTGGCGAAATGCGAGCCCTGTACCCGCTTCTGATGCGACCACAGATAACGCGCATCCATGGTCAGGTTGTAGCCCGTCGTGCCTGCGCAGATCACCACCATGCCGCCCCGCTTGACCACGAAGACCGAGACGGGAAACGTCGCCTCGCCCGGATGCTCGAAGACCATGTCGACATTGACGCCCTTGCCGGTGGTATCCCAGATCGCCTTGCCGAAGCGGCGCACCTCGGCGAACCACGCCTTGTATTCGGGTGTGTTCACCGTCGGCATCTGGCCCCAGCAGGCGAAATCGTTGCGGTTGATGACGCCCTTGGCGCCCAGCCCCATCACGAAATCCCGCTTGCTTTCGTCGCTGATCACGCCGATCGCATTGGCCCCTGCCGTGTTGATCAACTGGATCGCGCAGGACCCCAGACCTCCGGACGCCCCCCAGACAAGCACGTTCTGCCCGGGCTTGAGTTCATGCGGGTCATGCCCGAACAGCATCCGGTAGGCTGTCGCCAGCGTCAGCGTGTAGCAGGCCGATTCCTCCCAGGTCAGATGCTGGGGCCGGCGCATGAGTTGCTGGCTCTGCACACATGTGAACTGCGCGAACGACCCGCCCGGCGTCTCGTAGCCCCAGATCCGTTGGCTGGGCGAGAACATCGGATCGCCGCCGTTGCAATGTTCGTCGTCGCCGTCGTCCTGGTTGCAATGGATGACGACCTCGTCGCCCACCTTCCAGCGCTTGACCTTGTCGCCGACGGCCCAGACGACGCCCGCCGCATCCGAGCCGGTGATCTGGTAGGGCTGGTCATGGATGTCGAAGGGGCTGACAGGCAGGCCGAGGGCGGCCCAGACGCCGTTGTAGTTCACGCCCGCCGCCATCACCATGACCACGACCTCGTCGCTGGCCGGGCGGGGCACGTCGACCACCTCGACCTGCATCGCCTGTTCAGGTTCGCCATGCCGCTCGCGCCGGATCGTCCAGGCCTGCATGCGGGCAGGCACATGGCCAAGGGGCGGCATCTCGCCGATCTCGTACAGGTCCTTCTTCACCAGGGTCCTGGCGGGTGCGTCGTGATCAAGGGCCATCTCGGTCTCCATCTCGGCATCGTGTGGTGCTGCAGCGCAGAATCGCCTTCGCCGTGCCGCAGGGTTAGAATCCTTTGCGCAACATTGCAACACCAGTTGGTTGTAGAATGAAATAAAATTACTCTGCCGCGGCGGGTAGCTGGGGTGCCTCGCCCTTGAACAGATGATCAAGCGACGCGGCATAGAAGGCCAGGAGCGGCTCTTCGCCCGGCACGACGGTCAGCCCGTCGGATCGCTCGCCGATGACCGCGCGGTCCAGAAGCAGGTCAATGGCATCGGCCACCATCTCTTCGGCGCTGCGATCGGGGCGCGTGACGCCATGAACGTCGAGCATAGCGATATCGGATGCGACCCGCGTTTCGAGCGCGGCCCGCGACACCACCCCCCCGTCAACGAGATGGCGCGCAACCAGCGGCACAGGAACGGCGGGCACGACGGCCGCCACACGCGACATCACCTCGCGCGCGACGCTTTCGACATCGGCCTTGCCCTCGGCCATCATGGCGGCCAGCGACATCGGCGCACCGAAACTGACCTTCGCCGTTCCGAATGTGGTGAAGCGTCCGGTCAGCCGCTGCCACAGATGCGCGCGGAGCGCCCGGGAAATGGTGCCGCGCGGCGGGCGGAACCGGCGGGCGCCGGACTTGTCGGCGGCGATCAGCAACCGGTCTTCAAGCACGCGGTCATAGTTCAGCGCGACCGGAACGAAGATGACATCGCGCCCGCCGGGACGATACCCCTCGATGATATAGGACAGGATCCCCATCCGTGCCGGCTGCAGCCGCCCGTCAAGCGACAGCCCGCCTTCGGGAAAGAAGGCCTGCGTGACGCCGCCTGCCGTCGCCATCTGCACATAGCGCGCCAGCACCTTGCGATAAAGCCGCCCACGGTCCTTGCGGCGGATGAAGAAGGCCCCCATCGCGCGGATCATCCACGACAGCGGCCAGACCCGCGCCCATTCCCCCACCGCATAGGACAGGGCCGAGGCCGGGGCGACAAGATAGGTCACCAGCACATAGTCCATGTTGCTGCGGTGGTTCATGACGAAGACGACCGCCGCCTCGGGGTCGATCCGGTCCAGCCGGGCCTGATCGAAATTGCCGATGCTGATGCGATAAAGCGCCTTCGACAGCCACCGCGCCAGCCGCGCACCGATGCTGAAATAGACTGTGGCCGAAAACGATGGCACGATCTCGCGCGCGTAGCGGCGGGCCTGTTCGAAGGCGACGTTCTCGGGCACGTTCTCGCGCCGGGCGTGTTCGACGATGGCCTCTGACACCTGCGGGTCATAGATCAGCCGCTGGATCATGTCATAGCCCCGGGCCAGCTTGAACGGCTGGATCGGCCGGGACAGCCGGGTGTTTCTCTGGGCCCCCGCCCGCACCATCAGTTTGCGGAA
>JAFIEN010000403.1 GCA_020832515.1 Rubellimicrobium sp.
GCTGTTTCACGAGGATGCGATCTGGCGCGATCTGGTGGCCTTCACCTGGAACATCCGCAGCATCGACGGGCAGGCGGCCATCGCGGCCACCATGGAGGAAACCTTCGCACGGGCAGAACCCTCGGGCTGGCGGATCGTCGACGGACCCGAGGTCGAGGGCGAACCCGATGCCGCCTGGCTGAGGTTCGAAACCGCGCTGGTCAGCGGCTTTGGCCGAGTCGTGCTGCAGGATGGCAAGGCGATCCGCCTGATGACCATGGCCGAGGATATCCGCGGCCATGAGGAACCCCGCGGGGCCACGCGCCCGCGCGGCACCACCCATCGCGCCGACCGCGACCGCCAGACCTGGAGCGAGGCACGTGACAGGCGACGCGCCCGGCTGGGCCGCGAGGATCAGCCCGAGGTGCTGATCATCGGCGGCGGGCAGGGGGGGCTGGCGCTGGGGGCGCGGCTCAAGGCGCTGGGCGTGCCGGCGCTGATCGTGGAGCGGAACCCGCGCGCCGGTGACAGCTGGCGCAACCGCTATCGCAGCCTGACGCTGCACGATCCGGTCTGGTACGACCACATGCCCTATCTCGAATTCCCCGAGACATGGCCGGTCTTTACCCCCAAGGACCAGATGGGCGACTGGCTCGAGGCCTATGCGCTGGCGCTTGACCTCGATCTGTGGACCGGCTCGCAGGTTCTGCATGCCCGCCGCGAGGGGGCGGGCTGGGCCGTGACCGTGCGGCGCGGCGACGGGGAGGAGGTCACGCTCACCCCGCGCGAGCTTGTCTTTGCCACCGGCGCCTATGGCCCACCCCGCGCGATCGACTGGCCGGGGGCGGAGGCTTTCCAGGGCGCGCTCTACCATTCCAGCGCGCATGACGACGCCCGCCGCTTTGCCGGCAAGCGCGCGGTGGTGGTGGGGGGCGGCTCCTCCGCCCACGATGTGGCGGTCGACCTTTGGGAGGCGGGGGCCGAGGTGACGATGGTGCAGCGCCGTCCCTCGATCGTCGTGCGCTCCGAGACGCTGATGGAACTGGGTTTTGCGCTCTATTCGGAAGAGGCGGTCAGGCGCGGCATCACCGTCGACTGGGCCGACCGGATCGGCGCCGCGCTGCCCTATGCCGCCATGGCCGAGGGGCAACGCGCGCTTTATGAGCGGATCCGCTTGCGTGACGCCGACTATTACGCGCGGCTGGCGCAGGCCGGTTACGCCTTCGATTTCGGCGAGGATGAGACCGGGCTGATGCTGCGCGCGCTGCGCACGGCCTCGGGCTATTACATCGATGTGGGGGCCTGTTCCCTGATTGCCGAGGGACAGATCGCCATTGCCAGCGGGGCAGGCGTTGCCGAGGTGCTGGCGCAAGGGCTGCGCCTGACCGACGGGCGCGTGCTGGAAGCGGATGTGATCGTGGCCTGCACCGGCTATCAGTCGATGAACGAGGCGGTGGCCGGGATCGTGGACCGGGCCACGGCGGATGCGGTCGGCCCTTGCTGGGGGCTGGGCTCGGGCGTGCGCGGCGATCCGGGGCCCTGGCAGGGCGAATTGCGCAACATGTGGAAGCCGACCGCGGTCGAGGGGCTCTGGTTTCACGGCGGCAACCTGGCGCTGTCGCGCTTCAACTCGCGGCTTCTGGCGCTGCAGCTCAAGGCGCGCAGCCTTGGCCTGCCGGTGGTGGTCGAGGGGCGACCGGCGTCTCTCGACGGATCCGTTGAGGGGGCGTCGGCCGCCGCTCAGAGCGGCTTGTAGGCGATGGCCTCGATCTCGACCGCAATATCGATCGTCAGGCACGATCAGGCGGTCGAGCGCGCCGGCGGATTTTCGGGGAAGAATTCCGCAATATACCGAGTTGACGGTCGGAAAGTCATCGTGATCGCTTAGCCGAATTATCGTTTTTACAATATCTGCGAGCTTTCAGCGAACCAATTCGAGCCAAGGCTTTACATTTTTGAACACAGCCCCCGGGTCTCCGCTGCTACACCGCCTTGGACGGCCTTCCCGTCGATCACGGGAATCCGGCCCGAGACGAAGGCTAAATGGCCCGCCCGCACCGCCGGTCAGCCCGTGCCGGATCGCGCGAACAGCGGCTTTTGCGGCGGTTTCGACGGGTGTGAAATCGCCCTGCGCCCACTGCCCGCGCAAGCCGCCACCTGGCGCCTGTTCCTGAGGCGCCGAAACAATCCTTCGGACCACAGCGCGCCGGCGAATCCGGGTCCGATGCTCTTGAGGTCGAGCAACATCCGCACCGGTTCGGACTCCGGGTTCGCGGTTGAACACGTTCCTTGGCAGGTTGGCGTCGATGAAGCACTGAGCGCCGTGCAAAATCCTTGTCCGGGAAGGAGATTCGGGCGATCTTCACATCAGACGGCAAGCCACCTGGGGACTGTCGTCAAAAGGGGGAGGAGCGACAAATGAAATGGAATCTAGCGCTTGCCTATTTGGCAGCGGCAATTTCGCTCGGCATCGCAGGGTCGCCGCCCAATGCGCAGGGCTCCGGCACGTCCGAGATTTCGCCCGCGGGCGGGCTTTCGCCGGTTGCGCGCGAAGACACACTGGTCCTTGGCTGGAGCATCGCCTCGCCCATTGGCGTGACCAATCCATGGGCCTTGCCCGGCTATACCCATCAGGAAGGCAACAAACTGATGTGGGAGCCGCTCAGCTATTACGGCATCTTCGCGGGTGAAGATATCCCGTGGCTGGCCACCAGCATGGAGTACACCAGCGACGATTTCACCTCACTGCGCATCGAGCTGAACCCGCAGGCCCGCTGGAGCGATGGCGTTCCCGTGACCTCTGCGGATGTCGTCTTTACCTTCGAGGGCCAGCTCAGCAACTCCGGCCTCGCTTATCACACCGTCTTCGTTCAGTTTGTCGAAAGCGTCACCGCCGTTGATGACCACACGGTCGATGTTCAGTTCAAGATACCCGCGCCGCGCTTTGCTTTCGACGTCCTTACATTCAAGTTCGACACCGGCATCCCGATCGTGCCGGCTCATGCGCTTTCGGTCATTGAAGATATGTCGGCCTATGCTGGTGGCACCGAGATCCCGCATTCCGGCCCCTACAGGCTGATCGCCTGGAACAACAACCAGAAGATCTATGACCTGCGCGAGGATTGGTGGGCGGTCGAAGCCGGCCTGATCGACATGCCGCAGGTCAAACGGGTGGTCTACGCCAATATCGGCGGGACGGTTGGTCAGAACATGGACACGGTCGCCCAAAGGGTCGTGAACAACGAGATGGATAGTTCCCTGTCCATGATGCCCGCGGTCATCGGCAATATCCTGGCGCAGAACCCGGACATCACCACCCACACGGGCAATGAGCCACCCTACGGCTATCTGGACTGGTGGCCCAATTCCCTTTGGATGAACACCCAGCTCGAGCCCTTTGACAATCCCGACATCCGCCGGGCCATGGCACTGACGATCAACCGCGACCTGATC
>JAFIEN010000404.1 GCA_020832515.1 Rubellimicrobium sp.
CGCAAGCGGCGCCGAGGTCAACGGCGTGATCGACCTTCTGGCCGAGGGGCCGGCGGGCCGGCTGATCCTCGATCACAAGAGCGGCGGGGGGGAGTTCGGGGCGTATTGGGGGCAGTTCGAGAGCTACCGGACGCTTCTGGACGTGGGGCAGGGGTCCGGACAGCCGGGGCTGGCAGTCCATTGGATCGACCGGGGGATGGTCGAGGTTGCTACCCCGACGCATGACGGTTGAGGCAGGAACAACAGCCGCGTCATGAATCGAGGCCAGAAGCAACGGGCGGCAATCGAACAGGAACAGCGCGCGAAGGACACCACGGATTTGGCAACTACCGACATCATTCCCGACATCCACGGTCAGGCCGGGAAGCTGGATCTTGCCCTTGCGAACCTTGGCTGGCGGCGGACTGCCCTTGGCTGGACTCATCCCGAACCGAGCCGCAGCATCCTGTTTCTGGGCGACTTCATCGATCGGGGGCCAGACAACCGGGCGGTCCTGCGCGTTGTCCGCGACCTGATCGAGGCAGGCCGGGCCCGTGCCATCATGGGCAATCACGAGCTTAACGCGCTTCATTTCCACACCATCGACCCCGAGACGGGCCAACCCCTGCGCGCCCACGTCGCGAGGAACATCGACCAGCACGCGAGTTTCCTGAAGGAGTTTCCGGTCGGCGCACCGGAGACCGCGGATGCGCTGGACTGGATGCGCAACCTGCCGCTCTTCCTCGAGGCCCGGCATTTCCGCGCGGTTCATGCGGCATGGATCGTGGATGTGGTCAAAGGCCTGCGCGATCTGGCCCATGACGGGGTGCTGGACCATGAGCAGATCATTCGCGCCGGACGCAAGGGCGACCCGCTCCATGACCTTGCCGAGACCTTGACCAAGGGGCCTGAACTGCAGCTCCCCAAGGGGTTCGGCTTCACGGACAAGGGCGGGCATCACCGGCAGGAGGTGCGGGTGCGATGGTGGCAAGGTGGCGCGGAAACATGGCGGGACATTGCGATTTCGGTCCCCGATTCCAACGCCTTGCCGGACGGACTCCTGCCGGATGCGGTTGCCGCGAGCATCTATCCGCCAGGTGAACGCCCGGTGTTCTTCGGGCATTACTGGCTGAGCGGGACACCGGTCTTGCAGCGGCAGAATGCACTTTGTCTGGACTATTCGGCAGGGCTGGACGGCCCCCTTGTGACCTATGCGCTGGGTGAGTCAGCGGGTCCGCTGAGCCTTGGCAATCTCACCGTGCACGCAACTTGATCCCGTGAGGTCATCGACAATCCGCATGACCGAAGGCGTCGCAAGGCGGTTCGACAGGAGACGGATGGAAAGGACGACAACCGTGCAAGCGCCAGGACCTGCTGCAATCAAGTTCAATCAAGCCCGGCTGTGTGGCTTCAAACACAGGATGTCTCCCGGCAAATGGCGCACATGCGATCTTGCCCGCTGGATGCGGAGCTCGAGGTTGCCGCCGGTGGGGGTGTCTGACTCGGCAAGCCCGCTGACGCGCCAGAGCCTCAAGGACAGTGCGGGATTGCCCGCTATTCCCGACCGGGATATCCTCTGGGCCATCCTTGCCTGGGGCGGGATGAAGCGCGATGCTGCACGGCGCCTCGCGACGAACGAAGACGTCTGGGTCCAAATCGTCGGTCAGATGCGAAGCGGCAAGCTGGATCGACAGCAAAGCTATCGGGTATGTTTCGATGCCGTTCACAGCGTCAGGGCCGGCGGAATCGGACCCGCCTACTTCACGAAGCTCATCTATTTCGCCAGCCCTTCCCATAACGGCTACATCATGGATCAGTGGACGTCGCGCTCGGTCAATTTTCTGGTCGATGGCCCGCCTGTGGTAAAGATGAGAACGCAGAACCACGTCAGCCCGATGAACGACGATCGGAACTACGAGCGGTTTTGTCAGGTCATCGAAGCTCTGGCAACCGAGTGCAAGCCGCAAGTCACGCCAGACTACGTAGAAAAGTGCCTGTTCTCGACGGGCGGAAAAGAGCCTGCAGACTGGAGACGGTATCTCGTCGCAAACGGTGGTTGATGAACTGCGCGTCTCAAGCCGTGCCTTTCCCAGCCGAAGGTGCGGCGGACAGCATTTCCTCCATCACCTCCCTCAACTCCCCCGGTGCCACCACTTCCACCTGATCCCCCCAGCGGAACAGGTGCCAGCACATCTCGCGCAGGCCACCTGCGCGGAAGCGGACGGTCAGGCTGCCGTCGACCTCGTCCGTCAACTCTTGCGTCGGGTGAAACAGGAACCGGCGGGCTTCGGGGGCGGCGGCGGGGGTGAAGCGCCAGACGATGTCGCGGACCTCCTCCTGCCAGACCCCGAATGACCGCTGCAGCCAGGCTGACAGGTCGAACCCCTCGGGGCGCACGAAGGCCTCCTGCGTCAGCGTGATCCGCTCGAACCCGGCCAGCGCGAACAGGCGCACCTCGTCCGCCCAGGCGCTATGGGCCACAAGATACTGCCGCCCCTCGCCCAGAAGCATGGCCAGCGGCCCGAGGCGGGCGTTGCGGCTGACAAGGCCCGAGGCGCGGGCGCGGTGGTCGACCTCGATCCAGACGCCTGCCAGGATCGCCTCGCGCAGGCTGCGCAGCGTCTCGGGCGGGATCCGTTCGCGCGGGCCGGGGCGAAGCGCCACGCCATCGGCCTCCAGAAGGGCGGCGATGTCGGGTTCAAGCCGCGTGCGCAGGGGGCCGGGCAGGCGGGCGCGCAGGCGGTCGGAGAGGCGGTCAAGGGCCTCGGCCGTGGCCGGATCGCCCGACTGGCGGGCAAGTTCCGCGCCGCGGTGAAGGGCCGCGATATCCTCGACCGTGGGATCGGCCAGCCGGCCCGTGGTGCCCGGCGGCAGGCGCCAGCGCTTGCGCCCGCCAGGTTCGGGCAGTTCCTCGATCTGTGGAAAGGCGTCGCGCAGCGCGTTGCGCATCCGTTCGGCGGTGCGGCGCGAGACGGCGAAGCTCTCGGCGATATCGTCGAGGGACAGGCCGTCCGCCCGGCCCTGCATCTGCAGGGCAAGGCGCATCAGGTCGGCATGGCGGGCATAGCGCATCGGCGGCACTCCTTGCCGAAAGGATGCCCCCGGGGGGCCGCCCATATCAAGCGGCGCGAAAGCCCGCAGGTTCCCGGGCACCGGGCTTGGCCGCCTGTTCGCGGGCAAGTTCCGACAGAAGCGCCTCGGCCCCCGCGATCCCCAGAAGGCGCGCCCGCCGCGCCACTGTGGCAAAGTCGCCGGGCGTCAGCAGGTCAAGCGCGGCAAGGCCCCTCGGCGCCTCGATCGCGAAGAACCGCCGGAAGCAAAGCGCGCGCTGGTCGTTGTCCAGTGGCAGGAACGTCAGGCGCAGGCCGAAGCGGCGCAGCGAGGCCGGGTCGAGCCGGTCGACCAGATTGGTCGTGCAGGCGAAGGGCAGCGGGTGGG
>JAFIEN010000405.1 GCA_020832515.1 Rubellimicrobium sp.
AATGGCGCATCCGGTCGATCTGTTCGTTGATCTGGGATTCCTTCTCGATATAGGTGTCCGATCGCGGCACATAGGCCTCGGGCTGGTAGTAATCGTAGTAGCTGACGAAGTATTCGACCGCGTTTTCGGGGAAGAACCCCTTGAACTCGCCGTAAAGCTGGGCCGCCAGCGTCTTGTTCGGCGCAAGGATGATGGCGGGGCGCTGGGTCGCCTCGATCACCTTGGCCATGGTGAAGGTCTTGCCCGTGCCGGTCGCGCCCAGAAGCACCTGATCACGCTCGCCCGCCTCGATGCCCTCGGCCAGTTCGGCGATGGCGGTGGGCTGGTCGCCGGCCGGCTCGAACTCGGCATGCAGGACGAATCGCCTGCCGCCCTCAAGCTTTTCGCGGGTCCGCACGTCGGGGGCGGCGTACAGGACGGGCATCTGATCGGCGGAATTGTTGTGCAAGGCGAATCCTCGGGCGCGCGGGCTGCCGCAGCGTCCAGACTTGATCCTTTTTTGTTCCGCTTCAACCCCACCACCCCGCGCCCGTGCCCAAAGTCTTGCGCGGGGGCGGCGGATGCCGGATAAGCGGACCGGAAGAAGGAGGCCCTGATGCGCGCACGGATCTACAGACCGGCACGGACCGCAATGCAGTCCGGTACGGCCAAGACCCATGACTGGGTGCTGGAACATGCGCCCGCTTCCCCTCGCGAGGTCGATCCGCTGATGGGATGGACTTCGTCGCATGACACGCAAAGCCAGGTCCGGCTGCGGTTTCCGACCAGGGAAGCGGCGCTTGACTATGCACAGGCGCATGGCATCGACGCGGTGGTCATCGAACCGAAGGACCGCAAACCCAACATCCGCCCCGGCGGCTATGGCGAGAATTTCGCGACCGGACGGCGCACCGTCTGGACGCATTGAAGCCGGACAGGGACACCAGAAATTTGGCCAAATTTCTGGTGTGGCGGGAAATTTGGCCAAATTTCCCGCCCCCTCATTTCCGTCTCGTCGGCTGCGATGCTAGTCGAAGGTCCCCGCCACACGGCCAAGCAGCATGAAGGACCGCGCGGTTCGTGTCTCTGCCAGGGCAGCGAGTTCGGCGTCACTCGCTTCGGGCTCGAAACCTGCGAGCATCCTGTCGAACAGCCTCAGGAAGTGATGCGCGGCGTCGCGAAAGATCGTGTCCTCGCGCATCCGCACCGCAACCAGCGCCAGACAGTTGCGGTCACGCACCCCGCCCAGGGCCGCAACCACACGCCCCCGCTCGCCCAGCGCGAAGCGGCGCCAGACTTCGGGACGGGCGCGGTCGGGGATGAGGTCGTCCATGTAGATCCCATCCTGGCTCAGCAAGGTCAGCACATCCTGGCTGGCCTGGATCAACTGCCGCGCCCGCCTGTCCCTGAGGGCGCGGCGCAACGCGGCAAAGCCCTCCTGATCCTGGTCCGTATCGGGAAAGTTGAGCGCCCGGATCAGCGCGCCGCGCCCGATCGGCTCTTCCGCCGCTTCCGGCGGGGTTCCGAGCGCCAGCCCCGGCTGGGCCTCAGCCGGCGGGGGCCGGGGGGGCGCTGGGGCTGCGGCACGCGGGGGGGGGCGGACCCGGGCTCGGCCTGCTGCGCCGCGCCTTCAGGGGCGAAAGCCCGCGGCGCTCCGGCACCGGCTTTGCCCCCGCGCGCGCGCCCTGGCGCCGGCGCGGCGGACACGATTGCGGCGCCGGACGACGATGCCGCAACCTGCATCACCCCCACGCCGCGCGCCTGCCGTTCGGCAAGATAGGCATGCCGTATCGCATCGAGCGCGACCTGCAACCTTTCCGCCTCTTCGCGCACGATCCGGGCCGAACGGATCGCCACGGCCGCCACCCAGATCAGCGCGATGGGCAGCACCACGGCAAGGGCGTTCAGCAGCGCGCCGCCGGGATCGCAGCCGCCCGCGCCAACCGACGGCACGATCAGGAATACGACTGCCGCAAAGATCAGCCAGATCAGGCTAAGCGCAAGTGCCCCGATCTCGGGCGCGCTGAGTTGCGAGAGCAGTCCCTCGCCTTCGGGGCGAGGGGCAAGGCCAAGCGACACATCCGCGGCCGTCCAGCCATCCTGGCCCGACGTCAGCGATGCGCCTGCAGGCCCCGGACCCGCACCATCCGCGCCGTGGTCCTCCGCCTCGCGCTCCACACCGGCCTCAGGCGTAGTTGATCGAGAGGACTTCGTAGGATTTCTCGCCCCCCGGTGTCCGGACCTCGACGGTATCGCCGACCGTCTTGCCGATCAGCGCCCGCGCGAGCGGCGACTTGATGTTCAGCCGGCCCGCCTCGATATCGGCCTCGTATTCGCCGACGATCTGGTAGGTCCGCTGGTCCTCGGTATCCTCGTCGACCAGGGCGACGGTTGCGCCGAACTTGATCGGGCCGGACAGGCGCGACGGGTCGATCACCTCGGCCAGCGACAACACCCCCTCGAGCTCCTTGATCCGGCCCTCGACGAAGGACTGCTTCTCCTTGGCGGAATGATACTCGGCATTCTCCGAAAGATCCCCATGCGCCCGGGCCTCGGCGATCGCCGCGATGATCGCCGGGCGCTCCACCGACTTGAGGTGTTTGAGCTCGGCGTCGATTTTCTCGAATCCGGAGCGGGTAATCGGGATCTTGTCCATTGGCGTCTCCGGCTCGTGCCGGCCCCTTCATGATCGGATGTTCATAACAAATGGGCAGGGTCGGAAGTCAAGTGTCCCCGTCCGGCCCGGCTCATTTTGCGACGGCGGTATCGCGGGGATCGGTTCGGCCGGCCAGGTCCCGGACCGGCCTCCGCGGGGGGTTTTCCTGCGGTCGAGGGTCGCGCCGGGGCATTTCCCATCGCTCCACGATTGCCCCTGCGGCCCCTTCGCATTATCTGAGGCGAGGGACGGGGGCATGCATGAAGGAACAGGCGACATGCTGGACGTGACGCGCGAGGCGATGGAATACGATGTCGTGATCGTCGGGGCGGGCCCTGCGGGCCTGTCGGCCGCGATCCGGCTGAAGCAGCTTGATGCGGATCTGTCCGTCGTGGTGCTTGAAAAAGGCTCCGAGGTCGGCGCGCATATCCTTTCGGGCGCCGTACTCGACCCATCGGGCCTCAAGGCGCTGATCCCCGACTGGAAGGACAAGGGCGCTCCGCTGAACGTGCCCGTGACCGAAGACCGCTTCTACATGATGGGGCCCGCGGGGCAGTTGCGCATCCCGGGCACGATCATGCCGCCCCTGATGAAGAACCACGGTAACTACATCGTCTCGATGGGCAATGTCTGCCGCTGGATGGCCGAACAGGCCGAGGCGCTGGGCGTCGAGATCTTTCCCGGCATGTCCGCATCGGCCCTCGTGCTGCGCGACGACGGGTCGCTGAAGGGCGTGGTGGCAGGTGAATTCGGGCTGGAACCCGACGGCAAGCCCG
>JAFIEN010000406.1 GCA_020832515.1 Rubellimicrobium sp.
ACATCGGCGCAAGGGCCGGCGATTTCTCCTCCGACATCACGCGGATGGCAGTCCTGGGCGACGGCCCTGCGGGATATGACGAGGTTCACGCGGTGGTCGAGGCCGCGGTGCAGGCGGCACTCGGGATCTGCCGGCCCGGCGTTCGCGCGTCCGAACTGGACCGGGCGGCCCGCGCGGTGATCGAGGAGGCAGGCTTTGGGCCGCAGTTCATGCACCGGCTCGGCCACGGCATGGGGCTGGAAGGGCACGAGCCGCCCTGGATTTCGGAAAGCTCCGATGCGATCCTGCAGCCCGGCATGGTCTTTTCGATCGAACCCGGCATCTATCTCGAGGATCGTTTTGGTCTGCGCCTCGAAGACATCGTGATCCTGCAAGAGGACGGGCCAGAGGTGCTGTCGCGCCTGCCGCTCACCGGGGGCCGGTTCCCTTGCTCAGCCCCCCCCCCGTGCCGGGTACCCATATTTGGAAAAAAACCTCTCCGTTATTTTCCCCAAATCCCGGGTCCAGGCCCGATCGTTGCCCGCCCTTCTGAGGAAAACCCATGCCCCGGATCTGGACCATTCCCGCCTATACCGGCTACCCCGGCCTGACGCTGTCGGACGAACCCATCGAAGACCCCGGCCCCGGCGAAGTCCGACTGCGCGTCCAGGCCTTCGCGCTGAACTGGGGCGACATGGACCTCATGCGCGACAATTACTCCTTCAGCTTCCCGCGCTTTCCCGCCCGCGTCGGCATCGAGGCGGCCGGCGTGATCGAGGCTCTGGGTGAGGGTGTCATGGACCGGGCCCTTGGCGAAGCGGTCGGCACGCTTCCCTATTTCTACTGGAACCGCGGTGTGAGCGGCGATCAGGCGATCGTCGACGCCCGCTATCTCGCACCCACGCCGCCGGGCCTTTCCGCCGTCGAGGGGGCTTCGATCTGGATGCAGTTCCTGACCGCCTATTACCCCCTCTGCGAGATTACCCCGGTAGGCCCGGACAGCGCGATCCTGATCACTGCGGGTACCAGCACCGCCGGGGCCTCGGCCATCGAGATCGCCAGGATGCGCGGTGCGCGCATCCTGGCGACGACGCGCGATCCCGCCAATGCCGCCTATCTGCGCGCGCTTGGCGCGGATGAGGTGCTGGTGACAGATGGCACGCCGCTTGCCCCGCGCATTCGCGACGCCACCGGAGGCCGGGGCGTGGATCTGGCCTTCGATCCGGTGGGCGCGGGACTGATCGGGGACTATTCCAGGGCGCTTGCAAAGGGCGCGCGGATCTATTTCTACGGCACGCTGGACACTCAGCCGCCCCAGCTGACGCTCATGGAGATGTTCCAGTCCAATGCCGTCTTCCACCCCTATTCCGTCTTCAACTATGTCGAGGATCCCGCCGCCCGCGCCCGTGGCATCGCCTTCGTGACCGAAGCCATCGCCGCAGGCAGGCTTCGGCCGCGGGTGGACCGCGTCTTTCCGATGGAGGGCTATCGCGACGCATTCGATTATTTGCGGGCGCCACGTCTGAGCCATGGGAAGGTGGTGATCGAGACCGGGCTGTGACCACGGCCACGCTGCAGGAGGTCGGCAAGGGCGGCCACGATCCCGTCACCCTGACAGTGATCGAGGCCGGGCTTGCCGCCGCCGCGCAGGAGATGTTCGCTACCCTGCGCAAGACCGCGATGAGCCCGATCATCACCGAGGTTCTCGATTGCGGCACCGGCGTCACCGATTCGACGGGACGGCTGGTTTCTTCCGGCGCGGGGATCCCGACCTTCGTCGGCGCGCTCGACAAGGCGGTGCGGCATCTCGTCGGGCGGTTTGGTGCCGATCTCGCGCCGGGAGACATCTTCCTGACCAATGACCCGTGGCACGGCGGCGTCACCCATCTCAACGATATCGTGGTCGCCATGCCGGTGTTCCACGACGGCGCCTGCATCGCCTGGGCCGCCTCGATGGCGCATCACAGCGATCTGGGCGGCAGGGTTGCGGGCTCGATGGCGGTGGATGCGGCCGAGATCTGGGCCGAGGGGCTACGCCTGCCCGCACTGCGCCTGTTCGAGCGGGGCGAGTCCGTCACTCCGGTCTTCGAGATCCTGGCCGCGAATTCGCGTCGGCCCGCGCTCCTGGTCGGTGATCTCTGGTCCCAGATCGCCGCTGCCCGCAGGGCTGCGCAGCGGATCGAAGGGCTGGCCGCGCGCCATGGAAATGTGGCGCTGCAAGCCGCGATCGAGGCGGCCTTTGCCCGGGGCCGGGCGCGTGCGTTGCAGGGGCTGGCGGGGCTGCCGGCTGGCCGGCACGAGATCGCGGTCGCGCAGGATGACGGTGCACTCTGGCGGGTCGCGGTGACGCTTTCGCCCGACACCTTCACCGTCGATCTGCGGGGCAATCCGCCGCAGATGGCCAGCCCCTGGAACCTGTCGCGCGAGGGCGCCGTGATCGCAGCGCAGATGATCTTCAAGGCCTTGGCCGACCCGGCACCCGAGGCCAATGACGGGAGCTTCGCGCACCTGACCGTGCTGACCGATCCAGGCAGCGTCTTCCATGCCCTGCCGCCGGCGCCGCAGGGCTACTATTTCGAGACGCGAATCCGCCTGCTCGACCTGATCTGGCGCTGCCTGGCCGAGGCGCTGCCCGAGCACTTGCCCGCTGGTCATTTCGGCACGATCGGGGGTGTGGTGATTGCGGGCAGGCATCCGGAAACGGGGCGCGGCTTCACCATGGTCGAGCCGCAAATGGGCGGCTGGGGTGCCACGGCCGGCCGGGAAGGGTTGGATGCGATGTTCTCGGCAAGCCATGGCGAGACCTTCAACTGCCCCGTCGAAGTCGCCGAGGCGCGCTATGGCCTGCGCGTGGTACGTCGGGCGTTGGCCAGTGAGGCAGGGGGCGGGGGCCAGCACCGGGGCGGGCGGGGGGTGGAGACGGAGCTGTTCCTTGTCGCCCCGGCAGTTCTGTCGGCGGGCTTCAGTCATGTGAACCTGCCTGTCTGGGGCCTCGCGGGCGGCGGCCCGGGCGGGCGCAACCGGCTGGATGTCCTGCGGACGAATGGCACGGAAGAATCTTACGGCGCGGTCAGCGGTTTGCACCTGGACCCGGGGGACCGGATTCGGATCACGACCGCTGGCGGGGGCGGCTGGGGGCTTGAGGATGATCGGGGATCCGGATAGGCGGGGTAACGGGGAGCACTACCCCCATCCACTTGCGCTGGCCTGCCATCGGGATGCGCATGAACGAAAGAGGCAGGTCAAGGATCGTCTTCTTTGGTTGCCGCCCGTGATGCAAGAGGCTTCTGGCCCTGTCGGCGTGTGATCGAGTGCGGTCTTCTTTCAGGCCTCGATGTGCGGCGCTTCCAGAAGCCGCGGGCCGGTTCTCTGATTGCGGCCCTGTCAAGCGGAAAGCTACTGATCCGTCCGGGGTCATG
>JAFIEN010000407.1 GCA_020832515.1 Rubellimicrobium sp.
CCTGTTCCCGTCCGCAAGCCACATTCAGGTTTCTCAGCGCGCGCTCGAACGCCCCTGACCCACGAACCCGTGGCCGATTGCGCCCGCTACGACAGCCTCAGGAGGACCAGCCGAGATGGAACGCACCCAAATCCTGGATCTGATGGGCAGCCTCAAGCTCTACGGGATGCGCAGCGCCCATGACGAGGTCATGGCCGCAGGCATAAGGCGGCAGCACGAACCGCCCCGCATCGTCGGTGACCTCTTGCAATCGGAGATCGCCGAGACGCAGGCGCGATCCATCCGCCACCAGATGACCGTCGCCAAACTGCCGCTGGCCAAGGACATCGAAGAGTTCGACGTCACCGCCACGCCGATCAACGAGGGGCTGGTTCGGGAACTGGCCAATGGCAGCTTCGTAGCCGACCAGCGCAACGTGGTCCTGATCGGCGGCACCGGAAACGGCAAGCCCCACCTCGCCATCGCCATTGCCCGTGCGCTTGCCATTGTCCTCTTACCAATGGCGGACAATGGCTGCGCTCCCCAGCGGCATCCGGGGCCGCTTCTACAATGTCGTCGATCTGGTGAACCGGCTCGAGACCGAGACACGCGGCGGCAAGCAAGGACGACTGGCCGACTACACGACCCGCCTCGACTTCGTCATCCTCGACGAACTCGGCTATCTGCCCTTCGCGCAATCTGGCGGACAGCTGCTCTTCCACCTGATCAGCCGCCTGTACGAACGCACATCGATCATCGTCACCACCAACCTCGCCTTCGGTGAACGGCCGACCGTGTTCGGCGACGCAAAAATGACGACAGCGCTGCTCGACCGCCTCATCCATCACTGCGACATCGTCGAAACCGGCAACGAGAGCTGGCGCCTCAAGATCCGCGTATGAGCCCGGCTGAAACGCTGGCCCGAGACGGCTGCGCCAGCTGAAAAGCTACGCCGCCTCGGGCCAGCTCACGTCGCGCCAGCGGGGTCCCTTTGGACGCCGATCACGGGTCCCGATTGGATGCCGATTGACAGTCAGGGGACCTTGGGTCAGGCCTGATCCGCTGGCCAGAAGACCGCATCCTGCCCGTACCGCCTGCGCTTCCGGGGCGCAGGGTCAGCCCGGCAATGCGATCCTCGTGGCGACGGGCGCGGCCCCAGACCCCCGGATCGCTTCCCCGGGCCCCCCGCCTGCCGGGCAGCACACTCGGGCCAGCCCCTTTCGGCCCGCTAGCGGAGCGACTCTGGGTCCGTAAAGCTGCGCCAGCCCCCGACCGTCGACCGCCGCCCCGTGGCCGGAATTCAGGACGATGGCCGTGACGACCGCAAGCCGCGCGGGCCAGTCAAGCATCGCCATCGCCTGAGGACCGGGATAGAAGCTTTCCACGAGCGCACCGCCCGCCGAAACGATTGCATGTCGCGCAAGCAGGATGTGGTGATACCGCACCGACCGCACGCCGCTTGCCAATCGGGCGTTGCCGAACCCGATTTCGGCAAGATGCGTTGCCCGTACAAGCACCTCGCGGCCCAGCGCATCGCGCATCAGGACAGCGTGCTGGGGCGAAAGCCGGAGCACAGCGTGATTTCCGATCGCTCCGGCAGGAAAGTGGACCGGCTTCCAGTCGGGACAGCCTTCGAGGTCCTGCCGCCCCAGACTGCGATGACCGGTCCAGATGATCCTCAGCGGTCCCTGGCTGGTCTGGACCATCTCATCCTTGTCAAGGGTTTCCACGGGTCGCCATCCCGAAGGGGTCAGGATCGGTGTTCCCGCCGCAAAGCAGGGGATGCCGATCGCCATCAGCTGTTCCTTTCCGGAAACGTCGGCGGCGGACACGCCCTGCAGGGTAAGACGCTCGCCATTGGGAAAGTTCAACACGGCATCGCCGGTGCCGTCAGGATTGGCCGTCGTCACGGTGACGTCGCGCCATGTGACCGGAGAGCCGTCGGCGTTGGTCAGATCGCTCACGTCAATCTGATCGGTTGTCCTGCCGTCAGTCAGGGTCATGTCGAAATCAGTGACCACATCGGACCCGGCGTCCCGAGTCAGGACGATCACGTCCTCTCCGGTGCCGGTGACGATCGTGTCGTCCCCTGATCCGCCGTACAGGGTATCGTCCCCTGATCCGCCGAAAAGCGTGTCGTTGCCCGCGCCGCCGAAGAGCAGGTCATGACCATCGGCCTGCAGCACGTCCACGGAAGGATCGTTGGTCGACACGACTGACAGATTGTCGATCCCGAAGGATTCGTCCTCGATCCCCGAATTCGTCGTCGCGGCAAAACCCAGTGTAAGCTGGTCGCCGGTATAGTCCGTCACCTCGATCCGGACGCGCCAGACCTCATCGCTCCAGCCGGAGAACCCCATGTTCTGAGCAGTCTCGACAGGCGTGAAGGTGACCGAATAGGTGACGCCGTCGATTGTGACTGTGCTGGAACGGGGATCGTCAAGGCCGCCGCCATAGTGGCCATGCTGGAAAGGTTCCGCCGCGATCTCGGTTCCGTTGATCCGGATCCGGAAGACGTCGCCATCGGCGTTCGAGTGCCATTGACCGAACGCATCCCAGCTGTCGATGACATAGAGGTCGAACTCGATAACGACCGCCGAGAATCCTTCGGCAAGATCAAAGGTCTTTTCCACCGGCGCGCCGCCAGTGCCCGTCGTATCGCCTTCGCCGCCGAACCGGCCGAGGAAGGTGCCGAAACTCCCTCCGGTTTCGGTGCGGTTGTCGGACCAACCCGAGGCACCATCCTCGAAATCCTCGAACGAGATCAGGACGGCATCGGGGGCGTCGGGCGCACTGCCATAGATCGTGTCATCGCCATCGCCGCCATGTATCGTGTCGCTTCCTCCGGCACCGAGGATGGTTTCGCCATCGCTTCCGCCGAAAAGTTCGTCGTCACCCGGCCCACCCTCGATCGTCGGCATTGCGGCCACCCTCTTCACCACCGAAAGCTTGAGTGGAGGGTCTAGGCTAGAATCCTTCCCAAAGCCCTAAGAGGTTGCTGAAACAGTCGCTGAGCCGGAACGCTTTCCCGTCATCAGGTCCGGTTCGACTGATGGGTCATGTCTGTCGGCGCGTCCGCGGCTCGCTCCCGGGTCCATCTTTCCCTTCATGCCCCAGCAACCGTGGCAGCCGGCCAGGACCGTTGGCGGCATGACGATGGCAAACCGGGTGGCGCGCACACCTGCTGCACCTCGGCGTCGAGGAAAGCGGCGCGCCAGCCCAGCCGCGCGACCTCGGCCTTGGCGTCCGTCGCGGTCACGTCCTCAACTTCGGCGGATCGCCCATTCGGTGCCGTCCATCACTTGCCCTCTTCACATGCGCGATGAAGCTCGGGCGGAGGCCGTTCTGCGCTGCGATTGATCCACCTGATCAATCGCCTGACGCTTGAACTCTGCGTCGCAGCGCTG
>JAFIEN010000408.1 GCA_020832515.1 Rubellimicrobium sp.
ACCCCGCCACACCGGCCGAATGAGAGGCAGGGTGAACCCCGCCCTACGTGTTGAACAGGAAATGCAGCACGTCGCCGTCCTTGACGACGTAGCCCTTGCCCTCGGCCCGCAGCTTGCCCGCCTCGCGCGCGGCCGCCTCGCCGCCCAGCGCCACATAGTCGTCATAGGCGATCGTCTCCGCCCGGATGAAACCGCGCTCGAAATCGCCATGGATCACGCCCGCCGCCTGGGGGGCCGCCGTCCCCGCCGGAATCGTCCAGGCACGGGCCTCTTTCGGGCCCACCGTGAAATAGGTCTGCAGGTGCAGTAGCGCGTATCCCGCCCGGATCAGCCGGTCGAGCCCGGCCTCTTCCAGCCCCATCTCCTCCAGGAACATCACCTGTTCTTCGGCATCGAGCTGGCTGATCTCTTCCTCGATCCGGGCCGAGATCACGACATGGGCATTGCCTTCGGCCGCAGCCATTTCGCCCACCCGGGCGGAGAGCGCATTGCCGCCGGCGGCAGAGGCCTCTTCGACATTGCAGACATAGAGCACGGGCTTCGCCGTCAGAAGCTGGAGCAGCTTCCACTGTTTGCGGTCCTCGTCCGCCACGGCCACAACCCGCGCGGGGCGCCCTTCCGCCAGAACCTCCTGCGCCGCGCGCAGGAGCCGGTCCTGATCCAGCGCATCCTTGTCGCCGCCCTTGATCTTGCGCTGCAGCCCCGCGATCCGCTTTTCCACCGACTCCAGATCGGCCAGCATCAGTTCCGTCTCGATCGTCGCGGCATCGGCCACCGGATCGACCCGACCCTCGACATGGGTGATATCGCCATCCTCGAAACAGCGCAGCACATGGGCGATCGCGTCGCATTCGCGGATATTGGCCAGAAACTGGTTGCCCAGCCCCTCGCCCTTGCTTGCGCCCTTCACCAGCCCAGCGATATCGACGAAGGTCATCCGCGTGGGAATGATCTGGCGCGATTTCGCGATCGCGGCCAGCCGGTCCAGCCTTGGATCGGGCACGGCCACATCACCCACATTGGGTTCGATCGTGCAGAAGGGAAAATTCGCCGCCTGCGCCGCCGCCGTGCGGGTCAGCGCGTTGAACAGGGTCGACTTGCCGACATTCGGCAGACCCACGATCCCGACCTTGAAGCCCATGTCCTGCCCCCGCTGCTGCGACCGGGGCCTCTTAGGCCGGGTGGGCCGGGCCTGCAAGGCAGGGCGACGGCAAGCCCGCCCGCGGGGCATTGATTTTCCCGCCTTCCTGACGCACACCCGCGCACAGGGACAGGGGCAGGACGGGGACGCCGGATGACACGGATCGACAGGACTTTCGCGCGGCTCAAGGCAAAGGGCCGCAAGGCCTTTGTCGCCTATGTGATGGCGGGCGATCCGGATTACGACACCTCGATGCAGATCGTGCTTGGCCTGCCGGGCGCGGGCGTGGATGTGATCGAACTGGGCATTCCCTTCACCGATCCGATGGCCGACGGCCCCACGATCCAGCTTGCCGGCCAGCGCGCGCTTGCCAGCGGGCAGACGTTGGAAAAGACGCTGCAGATCGTGCGCGATCTGCGCGCCGTCGATGAGGACACGCCGGTCGTGCTGATGGGATACTACAACCCCATCTCCTCGCGCGGGGTCGAGGCCTTCCTGCGCGATGCCGTCGCCGCCGGGGTGGACGGGCTGATCATCGTCGACCTGCCCCCCGAAGAGGATGACGAACTCTGTATCCCCGCCCAGAAGGCAGGGCTGAACTTCATCCGGCTGGCCACCCCCACGACCGATGACGCGCGCCTTCCCAAGGTGATGCAGAACACCTCCGGCTTCGTCTATTACGTCTCGATCACCGGGATCACGGGCGCGGCTGCGGCCGAGGCCGCAGATGTCGGGCCCGAGGTGGCGCGGATCAAGGCCGCGACCGACCTTCCCGTCATCGTGGGATTCGGCATCCGCACACCCGAGGCGGCAAGGGCCATCGCAGAGGTGGCGGACGGGGCGGTCGTCGGCTCGGCCATCGTGTCCGAGATCGCGGCGGGCAAGCCGGTGGACGAGGTGCTGGCCTTCGTCCGCGGCCTCGCAGGGGGCGCGCACGCCGCCTAGTTCGGGCAAGGCCCGCGCGTCACGCCGCCTTGGTCAGGAGCCTGCGCCCGGATCGAGCGACCGTCTGGCATCGAGCAACCGGCGCAATTCCGCCAGCGCCGGCACGAGCCGGGCGACAGTCTCGGGCGGAAACCCCTCGGCGATCTCCGCGAACTCCGGGGTCAGCGCCGCGATTGTCTGCTCGCGCAGCGCACGGCCCTTTTCGGTCAGCCAGACGCATTTCGACCGGCCATCCCTTGGGTTGGGGGCCATCCGCACCAGCTCCGCCCTTTCCAGCCCGGCCAGTGTATGCGTCATCGTCGTCTTGGGCACCTGAAAGGCACGGGCGAGGTCCAGCGGCATGCGCCCGTCGGCGACCCGCACAAGGTGGTTCAGCACGGCGAAATGCGGCGCAATCAGACCGGGGGGCAGCCGCGCCTCAAGCAAGGCGCGGCTCAGCTGTTCGATGATCCCGATCTCGTTGAACAGGGCAAAGTACAGGCCGGTCTCGTCCGGGGTCATCCAATGACCCTGCTGCCCAACGGCCAGCGCGGGCTTGGTCCCGGCATCCGCCCATATCCCAATCGTGCCAGCATCTGAACCGTGTCTCCGCCCGGGGCCAGGGTCTGGTGCGCCTGCCTGTAGAGATCGCCCATTTCGGGGTATTCCTGCAAGGGCTGGCTCATCGGCTGAACGCCGACGCCCAGTGCCGTCGCGGCAAGGTTCAGGCGCACCCAGTCCTGGCCGGCACGAATCTGTTCGGCGCGCGTGTTGCCGGGGGTGGTCTGCCAGACAAAGCCCATCGCCGTGTCGGCATTGTCGAGCACGGCGCGAACCCCTTCGCGGTAGGCGATGGAGTCGGGGTCAAGCACCTTTTCCCGCGTCATCAGCCCGGCAAGGCGCATCGATTCGAAGAGGGGGCCGGAAAAGTCGATCCCGTCGGGATTGGCGTCGACCTCGGCCCGGCCGATGCGGAACAGGTCGACGCTCTCCCGGTAGGTGACCGGGGTCTCGATCTCGACCACAAGCGCCTCGCGCGTCAGGCGGCGCAGGGCCGTGACCCGGGCCTCGTCATTGGTGACGCCCACGCCGGACCCGTGCATGACCGAGGCCGCGATCGCGGCCAGGGTATCGTCGCTGACGGGGCGATTGATGTCGTAGGGGTCTTTCAGCGTGCGCCGGTGCGGCACTTGCGCGAAAAGCGGGTCGGGCGTGGCCGCGCCCCCCCACCCGGCGCCGGCCCCCGGGGGGGGGGGAAAGTCAACCTAGTACGATACATAGGGGAATAGATAGAACGTAAACCCC
>JAFIEN010000409.1 GCA_020832515.1 Rubellimicrobium sp.
TGAGCGCGTTCACATACGCCTTGGCGCTGGCCACGACGGTGTCGGTATCGGCCGACTGGCCGGTGGCGATGCGCCCGTCCTCTTCCAGGCGCACGCTGACGGTGGCCTGGGCATCGGTGCCTTCGGTCACGGCATGGACCTGATAGATCTGCAGACGCGCCTGCGTCGGGAAAAGCTGCTTGATCGCCTTGAACGTCGCATCTACGGGGCCGTCGCCGGTGGCGGTCGTCCGGGCCTCTGTCCCGTCGATCTCGAGCGTCAGCTCCGCCGTCTGGGGCCCCTCGGTGCCGCAGACGACGCGCAGATGCCTCAGGCGGATCCGGTCCTCGGCCGCATCGTTCTGGCGGACCAGCGCGATCAGGTCGTCGTCATAGACTTCCTTCTTGCGGTCGGCGAGGTCCTTGAAGCGCACGAAGACATCGTTGAGCTGGTTGTCGGCCAGCTCGAAGCCCAGGTCGCGGAGTTTCGCGCGCAGCGCCGCGCGGCCGGAATGCTTGCCCATGACGAGGTTCGTCTCGGACAGGCCGATATCCTGGGGGCGCATGATCTCGAAGGTTTCGGCATTCTTGAGCATCCCGTCCTGATGGATGCCGCTTTCATGGGCAAAGGCGTTCTTGCCGACGATCGCCTTGTTGAACTGAACCGGAAAGCCCGAGACGGTGGCGACGCGGCGCGAGATGTTCATGATCTTCGTCGTGTCGATGCGGGTGTGGTAGGGCATGATGTCGTGGCGCACCTTGAGCGCCATCACCACTTCCTCGAGCGCGGTGTTCCCGGCGCGTTCGCCCAGACCGTTGATCGTGCATTCGATCTGCCGCGCGCCCGCCTCGACCGCGGCGAGCGCGTTGGCCGTCGCCATGCCAAGGTCGTTGTGGCAATGGGTGGCGAAGATCACGCTGTCGGCCCCGGGCACGCGTTCGAGCAGCATGGCGATCAGGGCGGCACTCTCGCGCGGTGCGGTATAGCCCACCGTGTCCGGGATGTTGATCGTGGTGGCGCCTGCCTTGATGGCGATTTCGACCACGCGGCAGAGGTAGTCGTGTTCGGTGCGGGTGGCATCCATCGGCGACCATTGGACATTGTCGCAAAGGTTGCGGGCGTGCGTCACGGTGTCGTGGATCCGCTCGGCCATCTGGTCCATGTCCAGATTGGGGATGGCGCGGTGCAGGGGAGAGGTGCCGATGAAGGTGTGGATGCGGGGCGATTTCGCGTGCTTCACCGCCTCCCAGCAACGGTCGATGTCCTTGTAGTTTGCCCGGGCAAGACCGCAGATCGTGGCGTTTCGCGTCTGTCTGGCGATTTCGCTCACGGCGCGGAAATCGCCTTCCGAGGCGATGGGAAAGCCCGCCTCGATGATGTCGACGCCCATCTCGTCGAGGAGGGTCGCGATCTCGAGCTTTTCTTCGTGGGTCATGGTGGCGCCGGGCGATTGTTCGCCGTCGCGCAGCGTGGTGTCGAAGATCAGCACGCGGTTACGGTCGGTCATGTCGGTCATCTCCTGGGTCTGGGTCTGGGTCCTGGGTCCGGCGCTGGTCACGTCTGAGCGGTCGCGCCGAAAGGCACGCTCAGAGGCGGCTAAGCAGAAGGACGCCGTTCGGCCCGGAGGCCCTGCCGCCGATCGCGGAGATATGATCGAGGGTCTGTGTCATGGTGGGCCTGTTTATACGCCGCTTTCCGGCAATGGGAAGGTCTTTTTGTCCGGCCTGGCGGAAGGGGGCTGTCTGCCCCCTCTGGGCCTGCGGCCCATTCACCCCCGAGGATATTTGGAAACAAAAGAAGCAGGAGGGTGGGGCTGGCGGGGCCGTGGGGCCGGGCTAGATGCGGCGCATGGAACGGGCATTGGTCATCGGGGCGACGGGCGGGATCGGCGGGGCGCTGGCGGCGCGGCTGGTTGGGCGCGGGGTTGCGGTGACCGGGCTGTCGCGGGCCGAAGGGTTGGAACTGGGCGATCCGGCATCGATCGGGCGGGTCATGGCGTCGGCGGAGGGGCCGTTCGATCTGGTCCTGGTGGCGACAGGGATCCTGGCGCCGGCCGGGAAAGGGCCGGAGAAGTCGCTGGGGGCGATCGAGGCGGGGGCGATGGCCGAGGTGATGGCCGTCAATGCCATCGGGCCGGCGCTGATCCTGTCGCAGGTTGCCCGGCTGTTGCCACGCGAAAGGCGGTCGGTCGTGGCGGTGCTCTCGGCGCGGGTAGGCTCGATCGGGGACAACCGTCTGGGGGGGTGGCACTCCTATCGGGCCTCGAAGGCGGCGCTGAACCAGATCGTCCGGGGGGCGGCGATCGAGCTGGGGCGGACGCATGGCCATGCGATCTGCGTGGCGTTGCATCCCGGGACTGTAGCGACCCGGTTCACGACCGGCTATGCCGGGCGGCACCCTACGGTCCCGCCGGAGGAGGCCGCAGGGCGGCTTCTGGCCGTGATCGAGGGGCTGGGGTCCGCTCAATCGGGCGGGTTCTTCGACCATGAGGGTCGCGAGGTGCCGTGGTGAGGCTGGTCCTGGTGCTGGGCGACCAGCTGAGCGAGGGTCTGTCGGCACTGGCCGAGGCGGACCGGGCCGGTGACATCGTCGTGATGGCAGAGGTGATGGGCGAGGCGACATATGTGCCGCATCACCCCAGGAAGATCGCGTTCCTGTTCTCGGCCATGCGCAAGTTCGCCATGCGGCTGCAGGCGGCCGGCTGGCGCGTGGCCTACAGCCGGCTGGACGATCCCGACAACAGCCAGACCATCCCTGGCGAGCTCATGCGCCGCGCCGCCCAACACGGCGCGACCGAGGTGATCGCGACCGAGCCGGGGGAATGGCGGCTGATCGCCGCGCTGGAGGCGTTGCCGATCCCGGTGCATCAGTTTCCCGACCGCCGGTTTCTGGCAAGCCATGCGCAGTTCGAGGCCTGGGCCGCGGGGCGCAAGCAACTTCGGATGGAGTATTTCTACCGTGAGATGCGCGTAGGTACGGGCCTGCTCATGGAGGGCGGCAAGCCTGCGGGGGGCAAGTGGAACTACGACCATGACAATCGCAAGCCAGCGCCGGAAGGGGCGGCTTTCGCAGCCCCGCTGCGGTTCGATCCCGACCCGGTGGTCGAAGAGGTGCTCGACCTTGTCGAAGCGCGTTTCGGCGACAATTTCGGCGACCTGCGGCCGTTCTGGTTCGCGACCGATGCCGAGGGTGCGCAGGCGCAGCTTGACCACTGGCTGGCCACCGGGCTGCCGGTCTTCGGCGATTATCAGGATGCGATGCTGGCGGGTGACGGGTTCCTCGCGCATTCGCTGGTCAGCCTCTATATCAACGCGGGCCTCCTCGATCCGCTGCAGGTCTGCCGTGCGGTCGAGGCGGAATGGCGGGCGGGGCGG
>JAFIEN010000016.1 GCA_020832515.1 Rubellimicrobium sp.
CTTTTAGTCCTGAGGCGGGCATTTCCGCGCGCGCGGAATATTGCACAAAGGGCTCATTGCTGCCGACTAACTGTTCACTCAGGTATGCTGGCACATGTCCACCGCCATGCGTCCACCGACATTCCGATATCGGTCGACGGCCATGACGTCGCCTTCCACGCGACCCATGCCGCAATCCGGCTTGACGCCTGCACCTGTCAGGGCGCACATACAGTTTTGCATGGTTCCCCCGCCAGGGCGCAAAGCTGCCTGGGGGATCAAAAGGGAATGCGGTGCGCGCCGATCCTGTAGCGGGAGGCGCAAGACCGCAGCCGCCCCCGCGACTGTGAGCGGAGAGCGGGCGTCAGATACGCCACTGGGGCACCCCCGGGAAGGCCGACGCCTTAGCCTTGACCCGCAAGCCAGGAGACCTGCCATGCACGGGCGCCGCCTCTTGCGGAGTCCGGCCTGAAACTGCGGACGGGGTGTTCCGTAGAGGTAAGCCGCCGGGACCGGCGGCCCCTCTGACGATGCCCCCCTTCATATCGCTGATCCGAAGGGGACAGACATGAAACGACTTCTTCTCGCCCTTGGCGCCGCGCTGGCCGCCAGCCCGGCCCTTGCCCATCACCCGCTGGAAGGGATGCCGATGACCACCTTCTCCGACGGCATCCTGTCGGGCGTGGGCCATCCGATCCTTGGCTTCGACCACCTGTTCTTTGTCGCCGTCATGGGTGTGGCCGCCCTGTTCACCGCGCAGCGTTACCTCACGCCGCTGGCCTATATCGGCGCGATGCTGGCGGGCGTTCTGGTGATGTCCACCGGGCTGGAACTGCCGGGGGTCGAACTGGGGATCGTCGCCTCGCTGATCGTGCTGGGCGGCATCGTGCTGTCGGGCCGCGCGCTGGGCCTTGGCGCGGCGGTTGCCCTCTTCGCGGGCTTCGGCCTGTTCCACGGGCTGGCCTTCGGCGAGGCCATCGCCGGGGCCGAGGGTGGTGCCGGGATGGGCGTCCTTCTGGGGTACCTCATCGGGCTGGGTGTCACACAATACCTGATCGCGCTGGCCGCCGGATGGGTGGCCGAGAAGTTCCTCGGCGCGACCGAGGCGACCGCCCTCAACGCCCGCCTTGCCGGGGCGATGGTCGCGGGCGTGGGCATCTTCCTCGCGCTGGAAGTGATCGAAGGGCCGATCGTCGCGCTTCTGACGGCCGCCTGATCCGCGCCTGACCTGCCATCCGGGCGGCCCCTGACCGGGCCGCCCTTCCCCGTTTCCGTCCATCGAGGTCCTCGAATGCAAAAGACCCCCGCCACCGTCGTCACCGGCTTTCTGGGTGCCGGAAAGACCACGCTGATCCGCCACATGCTTGAAAACGCGAACGGCAAGCGCATCGCCCTCATCATCAACGAATTCGGCGATCTGGGCGTGGATGGCGAGATCCTGCGCGGTTGCGGGATCGAGACCTGCCGGGACGAGGATATCTTGGAGCTGTCGAACGGCTGCATCTGCTGCACCGTCGCAGACGATTTCATCCCGACGATGGAAAAGCTGCTGAACCGGCCCGACCGGCCCGATCACATCGTGATCGAAACCAGCGGGCTTGCCCTGCCGCAACCGCTTGTCCGCGCCTTCAACTGGCCCGGCATTTCGACCAAGGTCACGGTGGATGGCGTCGTCACCGTCGTCGACGGCAAGGCTGTGTCCGAAGGCCGCTTCGCCCATGACGTGGCCGCCGTCGATGCCCAGCGGGCCGCCGATGACAACCTCGACCACGAGACGCCCCTGTCGGAACTCTTCGAAGACCAGATCGCCTGTGCCGACATGATCGTCGTCAACAAGTCCGACCTTCTGTCCGAGGCCGAGGCCGATGCGCTGGTCGCGCAACTGGGCGCCGGGGCGCGCGCCGGCGTGCAGGTCCTGCGCACGTCGATGGGCGCGCTGCCTGTCTCGGTCCTCCTGGGTCAGGGCGTGGGGGCCGAGGCGGATCTGGACGCACGGGCCGAGGTGCATCACCACCACCATCACGACGACGACGACGACGACGACGAGGATGACGACCACGACGACGATCATCACGATCATGGCCATGACGAATTCGAAAGCTTCGTCGTGACCCTGGGCGAGGTGGCCGATCCCACCGCCTTTGCCGCCCGTCTGTCGCAGGTCATCGCCGATCACGATATCCTGCGCCTCAAGGGGTTCGCCGCCGTCGCGGGCAAACCGATGCGCCTGACGATTCAGGCCGTGGGGCCGCGCGTGGACAGCTATTTCGACCGCCCCTTCGGCACGGATGCACGCGAAACCCGGCTTGTCGTCATCGGTCAGGCGGGGCTGGATCGCGGGGCCATCGAAGGGGCGCTTGCGGCATGATCACCGTCCGCCCCGGGCATCCAAAGTCGCCCGAAGGCACCGCCCTTCTGACCGCGAGCCAGACCTACCTTGCCTCGCTCTACCCGCCCGAGGACAACTTCTTCCTGTCCATCGACGCGCTGACAGCGCCCCATATCCGTTTCTTCATTGCCGAGACCGCCACCACGCCCGTCGGCTGCGCTGCGCTGGCCGTGATGCAGGATTACGGCGAGGTGAAAAGCATGTTCGTCGCCCCCGAGGCCCGCGGCACCGGCACGGGTGCCGCCCTGATGGAGCGGCTCGAAGAGGAAGGCCGCGCCCTTGGCCTGACATGGTTGCGCCTGGAAACCGGCGACGACCTTTTCCCGGCCCACCGCCTCTACCGCCGCTTCGGCTTCACCGACTGCGGCCCCTTCGGCGATTACCGCGATGGCCCGCATTCCGTCTTCATGGAAAAGCGCCTGATCCCATGAACATGACCCCATGCACCTGATCGCCGCGACCCCCGGCGCGGTCGAGGACGGCTCCCAGCCGGTCGACCTGCGCCAGACGCCGGCCGATGTGGTCATACTCTCGGCCGCCGACAGCGAACTCGCGCTTCTGTCCGAGGCGCGCGCGGCGATGGATGATCCGCCCTCCCTGCGGCTCGCCTCGCTTGCCCATCTGGCCCATCCCCTGTCGGTCGACCTGCATCTTGACCAATGCGCCACGCGCTCGCGCATTGTCGTTGCGCGTATCCTTGGTGGTGCGGGCTACTGGCGCTACGGTCTTGCGCAATATTCGGCCCGGCTGGCCGAGGCCGGCGTGCCCTTCGTGGCCCTGCCCGGCGACGACAAGCCCGATGAGGAGCTTCGCGCCCTCTCGTCCGTGTCGGATGTCGACCATGATGCCCTCTGGGCCTGTTTCGTCGAAGGCGGGCCCGAGAACGCCGTCACCCTGCTGCGCCACGCCCGGGCGATCATCGACGGGACCGAGCGCCCCGAACCCGCCCGCCCCCTCCTGCGTGCGGGCCTTTACTGGCCTGGCCGGATGCAGACCGACCTTGCCACCCTTCGCGGATCGTGGACCGAAGGCGCCCCCGTCGTGCCCGTCGTCTTCTATCGCTCGATCCTGCAGGGCGGCGGCCTCGACCCGATCAACCGGCTTACCCGCGCCCTCCTGCGCAAGGGCCTGAACCCGCTGCCCCTGTTCGTCGCCTCGCTCAAGGATCCGGTCAGCCGCGCGACGATTCAGGCGATCCTGGCCGAGGCCCCGCCCGAAGTCATCCTGAACTGCACCTCCTTTTCGGTCGCAAGCCCCCATCAGGGCGACGAGGCGGCCGACAACCCGCTTGACCACAATGACGCGCCGGTCCTGCAGGTCATCCTCTCGGGCGGCACGGAAGACGCGTGGAACACGGGTCTGCGCGGCCTTTCGGCCACCGATATCGCCATGAACGTGGCCCTGCCCGAGGTGGATGGCCGCATCCTGAGCCGCGCCGTCAGCTTCAAGGGCGAGGCGCTTTTCGACCCGGCCACCCAGTGCAGTATCGCCACCCATCAGGCCCGCGCCGACCGCGTGGCCTTTGTCGCCGAACTTGCTGCCAACTGGGCCCGCCTGCGCCGGACGCCACCCCGCGACCGCAAGATCGCCCTCATCCTTGCCAACTACCCCAACAAGGACGGCCGCCTTGCCAATGGCGTGGGCCTTGATACGCCGGCCGCCACGCTTCATGCGCTGCGACTGCTGCGGGACGCTGGTTATGAGACCGGCCCCCTTCCCGAAAGCCCGCAGGCGCTGATGGAGCGGCTGATGGCCGGGCCGACCAACTGGCTGACCGACCGGGCCGAGCGGCAGGGGGGCGAGGCGCTGCCTCTGCCCCTCTACAAGGATCATTTCAACGCGCTCCCGTGGGGCGCGAAGGATCAGATCACCACCGCCTGGGGCAAGCCTGAATCCGATCCCTTCGCTTTGGCCGAAATACTCCCGCCGGAGGCATCCGACGCCGCAACCAGCGCAGCGTTCAAGCTTTCGCTTCACCGTTTCGGCAACATCACCATCGGCATCCAGCCAGCCCGGGGCTACAATATCGACCCGACCGAGACCTACCATTCCCCCGACCTTATCCCGCCGCACAATTACCTCGCCTTCCATTTCTGGCTGCGTCACCACTGGGGCGCGGATGCGATCGTCCACATGGGCAAGCACGGGAACCTCGAGTGGCTGCCGGGCAAGGCCGTCGCGCTTTCGGAAACCTGCTGGCCCGAGATCGCCCTCGGCCCCCTGCCCCACATCTACCCTTTCATCGTCAACGACCCCGGCGAGGGGACGCAGGCCAAGCGCCGCGCGGCGGCAGTGATCCTTGACCACCTGACGCCACCGCTGACGCGGGCGGAAACCTACGGCCCCCTGCGCGATCTCGAGGCGCTGGTCGACGAATACTATCAGGCCGCCGGCGTCGATCCCCGGCGCATCGCCCATCTTGCGCGCGAGATCGCGACGCTGACCTCGGCCACGGGGCTTGATCGTGACGCCGGGATGGACGGGGCGGATCCGCAGACCGACCTTGCCCGGCTGGACGCCTTTCTCTGTGACCTGAAGGAGGCGCAGATCCGCGACGGGCTGCATGTCTTCGGGCTCTCGCCCGAGGGCGATCAGGTGCGCGACCTGGCCATCGCGCTGGCCCGGATGCCGCGTGGCAGCGGCCACGGGGCCGATGCCGCCCTGCCGCGCGCCATGGCCGTCGATCTGGGCCTTGGCTTCGATCCGCTGACGGCCGAACTCGGGACGCCGTGGGACGGCCCAAGGCCGGCGGCGCTGGCCGGGCTGACGGCCGACCTGTGGCGCACGACCGGTGACACGGTCGAACGGCTCGAGCTTCTGGCGATCCGCCTGATGGAGGGGACCGCCCTGCCCCCCGGCGATGCGACGACCGCCGTGCTGGACCGTATCCGCAGCGCCATCCTGCCCACCATCGCCGCCTGCGGCCCGGCCGAGGGGGCATCCCTGCTGCGGGCGCTTGACGGGAAAGCCATCCCGCCCGGCCCCTCGGGCGCGCCGACGCGGGGGCGGCTCGATGTACTGCCGACGGGGCGGAACTTCTATTCGGTCGATGCCCGCGCCGTGCCCACGCCCGCCGCATGGGCGCTGGGCTGGGCCTCGGCCGGGCTGCTGATCGAGGACTACCTGCAAAGGAACGGCGACTGGCCCCGGACCATGCTGGTCACCGCCTGGGGCACGGCGAACATGCGCACGGGCGGGGACGACATCGCACAGGCGCTGGCCTTGATGGGGGTCAAGCCCACATGGGACGGCATGTCCCGCCGGGTGACCGGGTTCGAGGTCCTGCCGCTCTCGGTGCTGGGGCGGCCCCGGGTGGATGTGACGCTGCGCATCTCGGGCTTCTTCCGGGATGCCTTTCCGCAGCTCGTGGCGCTGGTCGACAGCGCCGCCCGCGCGGTGCAGGCACTGGACGAGCCCGCCGACCAGAACCCCGCCTGCGCCCGGGGGCCGGCCGTGCCCCCGCCCCCCGCCCTCCCCCCCCGGGGCGCCGGGGGGGGGGGGGGCGAGGCACGTGCGCGGGTCTATGGGTCAAGACCGGGCGCCTATGGCGCGGGGCTTCAGGCGCTGATCGACGAACGCCTGTGGACCGACCGCGCGGATCTGGGGCGGGCCTATCTTGAATGGGGCGGCTATGCCTATGCCGCCGGTCAGGAAGGGGTGGCCGATCACACGGGTCTTGCCCGGCGCCTGGAACAGGTCGAGGCGATCGTCCAGAATCAGGACAACCGGGAGCATGACCTGCTGGATTCCGACGATTATTACCAGTTCGAAGGGGGTGCCGCGGCGGCGGTGGCGCTGCTGCAGGGACGCGACCGGCCCGTCTATCACAATGACCATTCCCGCCCCGAGCGTCCGCTCATCCGCACGCTGGAGGACGAGGTCGCCCGGGTGGTGCGGTCCCGCGTGGTCAACCCGAAATGGATCGAAGGGGTGAAGCGTCACGGCTACAAGGGTGCCTTCGAGATGGCCGCGACGGTGGATTACCTCTTTGCCTTCGCCGCGACGACGCAGGCGGTCAGGGGTCATCACTTCGACCTGGTGGAAGAGGCCTTTCTCGCCGATCCTGCGACCCGGGCGTTCATTGCCGAGCACAACCCCGCAGCCCTGCGCGAGATCGCCGAGCGCCTGCAGGAAGCGATCGACCGGGGAATGTGGCAGCCGCGCGCGAACTCGGCGCGGATGCGGCTGCGCGAGGCGATAGAACAAGTGGATGTAGGGCGGGGTTAACCCCGCCCTACGGGCGCAACCGCCGGAGGAGGCGTCCGGCGCGGTGCAGGGCCGTCAGGGCGGCACCGACCGTGACGATCCAGAGCGCCACATGCAGGACCGCAAACGCGCCGCCCCAAATGGGCTGGAGGGCAGCCAGAAGGGCGGCCATCGTGACGAGGGCCATCCGGTGCTGCTTGGCCATCGGCCCGGCGTAGTCGGCGGGCTGGCCAAGATTGACACCCAGTTCGCGGACATAGGCGGTAAGGAAGGCGAACCCCGTCGCAGCCCATCCGAGGGCCGGTTCGCCAAGCCCGAGGCCCAGACCGACCAGGATCATCAGGTCCGACATGCGGTCGGGAAACTCGTTCCAGAACCCGCCATCGGGCGCGGCCCGCCCGGCCTCGACAGCGACCATGCCGTCGAAGAGGTTGCACAGAAGCCGGAGCTGACATCCGGCAGCCGCGACGATGAGGGCCGCCGACTGCCACCCGCCCCCGACCAACCCCGCGCCCAGGAAACAAGACCCCGCGATCAGTGCCGCACCCATCCCCGCGATCGAGATGGCGTTCGGCGTCACCCCGGTTCCGGCCAGCCACCGGGCAACCCGCTGCGCCACCGGACTGTCGCGGCTGGCCAGCGGGCGGCGGTTGTTCAGATCGACCATCTCGGCACCCCCGACCCGATCATGCCACGCTCCAGAACCAGCGGGTGACATGGAAAAAGACGGGGGCCGCGAAGATCACCGAATCCAGGCGGTCGACAAAGCCGCCATGCCCCGCGATGGCATGGCCCCAGTCCTTGACCCCCCGGTCGCGCTTGATCGCCGACATGACCAGCCCGCCCAGAAAGCCCATCACCGTCAGCATCAGGCTCATCAGCGCCGCTTGCCAGGGTGCGAACGGCGTCATCCACCACAGCGCCGTGCCTACCGCCGTGGCCGACAACGCCCCGCCCACCAGCCCCTCGACCGTCTTTGAGGGCGAGAGCGTGGGCGCGATCCGGCGCCGCCCGATCAGCTTGCCCCAGATATATTGCAGCACGTCGCTCAGCTGCACGACGATCACCAGAAAGACGATCAGCAGGACCTCTCGCCCCTCGTAACCCGGGATCGAAAGGTCCAGAAGCGCCGGCACATGCGACACGCAATAGACGCAGATCATCAGCGCCCATTGCATCTCGGACACGCGGATCAGGAAGTTGCGCGGATCGCCCGAGGCGGCCGAGAGGATCGGCAGGAACAGGAACACATAGACCGGTATGAAGATCGAATAGAGGCCATACCAGCCCGTATGGACCAGCCAGAACTGGAACGGCAGAACGAAGAAGAACACCGCCACAAGACTGCGGTGGTCGGCGCGCGTGGCATTGGTCAGCGTCATGAACTCGCGCAGGGCGGCAAAGGCGGCAAAGGCGAAGAGCAGGCTCACCCCCGGCTTGCCGGCAAGGAAGGCAAGAAACAGGACGATGGCCATGACCCACCATGACCCGATCCGGTCGTTCAGATTGTCGATCGCCGCACTTTCGCCCCCCCGCGAATAGCGCAGGCGCAGGACCTGCCCGACGATCGAAGCAAGGACGAGGATCGCCGCGACGACGATGAAGGCGGTCACGAGATCGGACCGCATCAGCTGCCCTCCCGCGCGGGCCGCAGGGCGATGAGCGCGGCGCGCGCGCGTTCAAGGAAGGCTTCGCTGCTTTCGCCGGCCCGCACCTGCAGCGGAGTGCCGAAACTGACCGAACACATGAGCGGCACCGGCACCACCGCACCCTTGGGCAGGACGCGGTTGAGGTTCTCGATCCAGACCGGTACCAACTCGGCCCCGGGCACCTGCACCGCAACGCGGTAGATGCCCGAGCGGAACGGCAAGAGGGGCTCGTCGGTCATGTTGCGCTTGCCTTCGGGAAAGATGATGAGCGATGTGCCGGCACCCAGGACGCGGGCCATGTACGACACCGGATCGCTCTCGCGCGCCTCGGGTCCACGGTCGATCAGCAGCGCATGGAAGACATGCTCGGCGACGAAGCGGCGCAGGGCCGAGCGGGTCCAGTAGTCGGCGGCGGCGACCGGGCGCACCCTGTCGCGCAGGCTTGCAGGAAGCACGGTCCAGATCAGGATGAAGTCGCCGTTGCTGACATGATTTGCGAAGTAGAGACGCGTCGCCGGGCTGCCCGGATCGGCACCCAGCCACAGCCCCCTGACCGCCGTGACCATCCTTGCAAAGATCCGGATCGCGACCGCCATGACAACCGCCGCCGGCCTGCGCATGATATCCGCCAATGCCATCGCCGACGTCACCTTTCCCCTTGAACTGCATCAAGCCTAGCGCGTCGGAATGGCCGCGCACAGTCAGGAGAACCCGACCCGGTCACGCTTGTGCCGACGGTGCGGTATGCAGAATGCGTCTGTCGCGGACTGGAACAGTTGACCTGATGCCGCATTCGGTCTCTGGTCGCGGCTGACCTGCGGGAAAACAAAGGACCGGTCCATTGAAGAATGCCCCATTTCTGAACCTTGTCCTGGCGATTGTCCTGGTGGTGCTGGTCGGCACGCTGTTGCTGATCGGACGCAGTATCCTGATCCCGATCTTCACCGCCGTGATCTCGGTCTATGTGATGACCTCGGCCTCCGAGGCGCTTGGCCGTGTTCCGTTTCTGGCTCGCCTGCCCGATGTCCTGTTGCGCGGGCTGGTGCTTGCGGTCTTCATCCTTGCTCTCATCGTGCTGGCAGTCGTCGTGGCCGCCACGGCACGCGAGATCGCGGTGGTGCTGCCGTCCTATCAAGCCAATCTCGAACGCCTCGTCGAACGGGTCGCCGACCGCTACAACCTTGAAACACAAGTCCTCTGGGACGAGATCCGCGCCGTCACCCTGGCCCGGATCGACCTTGAATACGTCGTCCTGTCGGTGCTGGGCGGCTTCACCTCGATCGGATTTACGGTGTTTCTGGTGATGATCTACGCCAGCTTTCTGATGTCGGAACGCGGGGCCTTTCCGGCCAAGATCGCGACTGCCCTGCCCGACCGCAAGAGCGCCGAGCGTCTGACCCGGGTGCTTGGCGACATCAACACCGAGATCAGCCGCTACCTTGCCATCAAGACGCTGATCAATGTCATCCTCGGCGCAATGTCCTTTGCGATCATGACGGTCATGGGCGTCGATTTCGCGCTTTTCTGGGCATTGAGCATCGCGCTTCTGAACTACATCCCCTATGTCGGCTCATACATCGGGGTGGCGTTTCCGGTGATCCTGTCGCTGGGGCAGGTCGCCTCGCTTCAGTACACGATCGGGCTTCTGGCGCTTCTGACCGGGGCGCAGCTTGTGATGGGCAATGTGGTCGAGCCGCGCTGGATCGGGCGGCAGCTGAACATGAGCCCCTTCGTCGTCTTGGTCGCCCTGTCAGTCTGGGCGGCACTCTGGGGCGTGCCCGGGGCGATCCTCGCCATTCCAATGACCTCGATCCTCATTATCGTGGCCCGGAGTTTCGAAAGCACACGCTTCGTGGCGATCCTGCTGTCGGAGCGCACGGACGGGAAGGCGCAGGAACCGCCGGCCGACCCGCTGCCCGAGGTGGAAGGGACGCAATACTGATGCGTTTTCTGCGGATCCTGCTGGTCGTCCTGACCGGTCTGGCCGTGACGATCCTCGTGCTGCGGCTACTGTTCCCGCTGCCGCCGCGGCCCTCGGACCCAGCCACGACAGCCCTGCCGGCGAGGACCGAGACCCGGCTGGGCGCCGCGCTCATGCCGCCGATGGCGGTACATGAGGGCAGGGACGGCATCGTGCCGCTGGCCGACGGACGGGATGCGCTTGCCGCACGGATCCTGCTGCTGCGCGCAGCCGAGGAGTCGGTCGATCTGCAATACTACATCTGGCAGACCGACACGACCGGCTGGATCCTGCTGGACGAGGTTCGGGCCGCCGCCGAGCGCGGGGTGCGGGTGCGGCTTCTCCTGGATGACAACGGGATCCCGGGGCTCGATCCCGTACTGGCGGGGCTTGATGCCCTGCCAGGGGTCGAGGTGCGGATCTTCAATCCCTTCACGCTGAGGCAGCCGAAGGCCCTGTCCTATGCCTTCGATTTCTTCAGGTTGAACCGGAGGATGCACAACAAGTCCATGACCGTGGACGGGATCGCCACCATCCTGGGCGGTCGCAACATCGGCGACATCTATTTCGCCTATGGAGAAGGCGCGGCCTATTTCGACCTCGACGTGCTGGCGATCGGCCCCCTGGCAGCGGATGTCGGCGCTGATTTCGACCGCTACTGGAGCAGCGACTCGGCCTATCCCGCGGGGGATATCCTTGCCCCCGATACCGGCGGCCTTGCCCAACTTGCCACCGAGGCCAGCGCCGCCTGGGACAGCGCGCGCGGATCGGTCTATGCCGAAGCGCTGGCCGATGCGCCGGTTCTGGCGCGCGTGCTGGCGGGCGAGGGTCTGCTGGAATGGACCTCGGTCAGGCTGGTCAGCGACGACCCGGCCAAGGGGCTGGGCCGCGCTGCGGATGAAACCCTTCTCGTCAGCAGATTGCCCGAGCTTCTGGGCCGGCCCGCGCGCAAGCTGGTGCTGGTGTCGGCCTATCTTGTCCCGGGCGAGGCGGGGACCGGACTTATCGAGGGCCTGCACGCCTCCGGCGTCGAAGCCCGGGTCCTGACCAATTCGCTCGAGGCGACGGATGTGCCTGTCGTCCATGCCGGCTGGATCCGGTACCGCGAGCGGCTGGGCCGGGCCGGGGCCGAAGTGCGCGAACTGCGCGCCCGGCCCGAGATCGACAGGGAAGGCACACCGGGCTGGATTCTGGGCGGCTCGCAGTCGAGCCTGCATGCCAAGACCTTTGCGGTGGATGACGAACGCATCTTCATCGGATCGTTCAATTTCGATCCCCGCTCGGCACGACTGAACACCGAGATGGGGGTTCTTGTCGACAGCGCCGCCCTTGCGATTGCGCTCTCGCGGGCGCTGGACGGGACCGGCACCACCTATCGCGTGATGCTTGACCCCGACGACCCGGACCGCGGGCTGGTCTGGATCATGGACAAGCCGGACGGCACACAGGTTCGGTATGACCACGAGCCCAACTCGACCAGCTTTCAGCGTGGTTTCGTAAGGCTGATGAGTCTGCTGCCGGTCGAGTGGATGTTGTAAGGCCGGGGCGGGCCCGGCTCTGCATCCCGGGGGCCTTGCCACCCTGCGATCGTCGGAACCGGGCAGCGGCAAGGCAGGCCAGGCCAGGCGGGTGCCGCCATGGCGCCCGTCGCAACCTGTGGGCAATGCCCGCCGCCTAGAAATAGCTTTGGACCAGGCTGCCCGACACGAGCGTCCATCCGTCCGCCACGACGAAGAAGGCCAGCTTGAACGGCAGCGACACGATGGCAGGCGGCACCATCATCATGCCCATCGACATCAGGATCGCCGCGACGACAAGGTCGATGATGATGAATGGCAGGAAGATCAGAAAGCCGACCTGAAACGCACGCTCCATCTCCGACAACAGGAACGAGGGCACCAGGACCGAAAGCGGCGCCTCGATCAGCGGCATGTCGGACGGCACTTCCGGGCGCAGGACGGCAAGGCCCTCGAAGGTGGTCGGATTGATCCGGTCCGCCATGAACAGCCGGAATGGATCGATCGTGCGCATGAAGGCCTCATCAAGCGGCAGGCCGTCGCTGACGAAGGGCTCGACCCCGCTGGTCCATGCGGCGACGAAGACGGGTTCCATCACGAACCAGGTCAGAAAAAGCGCGAGACTGACGATCAGCATGTTCGGCGGCGACTGCTGCAGGCCGATCGCCTGCCTCAGGATCGCAAGGACGGTCACGATGAACGGAAAGCAGGTCACCATGATCGCGAGACCCGGCACGAGGCTGAGTATCGTGACCAGCACAAGGAGTTGGATCGACCGCGCCGCGAGCGATCCCTCGTCGCCGAGCGACAGGGTCAGGTCCTGCGCCGCCGCAGGCCCTGACGCAAGAGCGGCGATCAGGATCGCACAAAGCGCCGCGCCACGGAACATGCGTCACCCGGCCCCATCGTTCGACACGACCGAGGTCAACCGGACGGCAATCTGGCCGGGTTCGCCCCCTTCCAGTTCCTGAAGTTCGCCCCGCGCGATCAGCCGGTCCCCGATGAAAAGCTCGACCGGGTCGTCGATCCGGCGATCAAGCGGCAGGATGGCGTTTTCGCTCAGAGCAAGGAGATCCTGCACCAATGGTCGCGCGCGACCGACGCAGATCGTGACTTCGATCGGAACGGACCGGAACGGATGATCGGGGCGATCCTTCATCGGCGGCACGGCGTCATCCATGGCGAACCTCGTTGAGTGCATTTTCGGACAGGACCGCAAGGCTCTGGCGGATTGCCTCGAGCAGGCCGTCGATATCGAGCAGCGTCTCGCCCGCCGAACTCTCGACAAGCGCCTGGCCGGGCCCGATCCCGGATGCGCCCTCGATAACCGGCATGTGGCCCGGCAAGGTGCCGACAAGCGGCGCGAGCGGCGCAAGATGCGCCGGATGAACGCGCACCACCAGAGGCATCCGGCTGTCGCCATCGGCAGCCTCGACCAGCGCCTCGAGGATCGCCATGCGCAGGATATCCGGGACGATCGCCGGCAACAGGCGGTCGAGAAGGCCGTGGAGCAGCGGCGCGAGCGAGGCCAGCACCTGCGCCCGGGCCTCGGCATAGGTGAAGGTCAGCTCTGTCATCGCCTGACAGATCTCCTCGGCCAGGATGCCTTGCCTCTGGGCTGCCATGTCAAGCCCGTCTGCAAGGCCGGCCGCATGCCCTGCCGACCACTCGGGGCTGGGCCCGACCGGCTCGGGAAGGATGTTCGGCCGGTCGAAGGGTTCAAGGGCTATGATCCGTCCCATGTCAGACGCGCTCCTTGGGATCGGGTTCCTCGATCCAGCTCTGCAGGATCTGGGCCGTCTCTTCCTGCCGATCGGCAATCAGCTGTCGCAGGCGCACGACCGGATCTTCGGTCGGACCATCACGGAGACCAGACGGCGCCGGCAGGCCCGGTGCAGCGGACGCAACATCCTCGAGAATCGTCGGCAGCGCCCCGGTCGGCGGGAACGTCTCGGGCGGCGCCAGACCGAGTGTGGTTGCAGATGCGCCGGCGCGCCGACCAGACATGAGGATCGGACGGATCACGAACAGACCAAGCACAAGTGCCACAAGCCCGAGGACAGCCAGCCTGGCCAGCGCCATGAAATCCATGCCGCCGGCAGTTCCGAGGGTGGCCTCGGTCCCCAGGACGGGCGGCACTTCGAATGCCATCGCCCGCACCGTGATGACATCGCCACGCTCTGCGTCGAAGCCGACCGCCGACGCGACAAGCTCGCGCAGGTTGTCGAGTTCTTCCTGTGGACGCGGCACCGCAACCGGGGCACCGGCAGCATCCGTCGTGACCGGATCGTTCACGAGGACTGCCACGGTCAGGCGACGGACGCCCCCGGGGACCCGGAGAATCTCGCGGCTGGTTTCGGACATGTCGAAATTCGTCAGCGCACGACTGCCGGTTTCCTCGGAGGCAAGTGCGCCGCCCCCGCCGGCCGCATCGCCGTCAGGCAGATTGGATGCGACGCTGACCGAAGCATCGCGTCCGTCCTGCGAACTGCGGCTGCTTTCCTCCACATCGGTCGAGATGGCGATCCGGCTGTCCGGATCGAGCCGACGCTCGAAGATCGATTCGCGTTCGGTAACAGGCTCGACCGTCAGTTCCACCACCGCATTGCCCACACCGACCCGTGCTTCGAGCAGGCGTTGCGCACGTGCGCGCAGTTCCTCGCTTCGGTGATCAAGACCAGCCTGGTAGCCGTGACCATCGGCCGGGATCAGTCCATGCTGGGCGTCGATCACGGCCACGTCCTGCGGCGTCAGGCCCGAGACGGCGGACGCCACGAGAAACCGCAACGCCTGCACCTGTTCTGCGCTCAGAGGCCCGCCCGACGTGCCGACGGTGACCGCGGCCGTGGCGGCATGATCGCGCTGGAACGGGCGATTCGTGGGCGTCGAGATATGGACGCGAGCCGAACGGATGTTCGGCAGGGCCAGGATCGTGCGCGCAAGCTCGCCCTCCTTGGCGCGCCAGTAGGCAGCATCGAACATCTGCGATGTCGTGCCGAAACCCGACAGATTGTCGAGCAACTCGTATCCCTGCCCGGACATCGCCGGAACACCCTCGGCAGCAAGACTTAGCCGCAGCACGTCACGATCCTGCGCGGGAACGAAGACCGAATCGCCCCTCACCTCGTACGGGACCCCGCGTTGGTCCAGGGCCATGCTCACAGACCCGATCGCCGGACGATCGAGACCTGCGTAAAGCAGCGCAAGGTCGCGTTCGGCCGCCGAGCGCGACAGGGCAAGGACGGCGGCGAAGACCCCGAGCGACGCAAGAACGACGATCACACGGCGTCCGGTGCCCAATCCCAGCCAGGCGGTTTTCAGCCCTTCCACGGTTGCCTCCTTCCAATCGGCGCGTTCTGCCCTCGGATGCCTTCATGCGTCATCGGCCTTAACAATCGGTTAGCCCTCTCGGTTTATCTGAACGGTGAGAGCCACATGGATTGACCGATGTCCGAAGCCACAGATCCTGAAGCACCGAAGCCGCGCAAGGCGCTGAAACTGCCCCTGATCATTGGCCTGGTCCTTGCGCTGGCTGGTGGCGCGGCAGGTTTCCAGGCGGTGCGGATGGGTGCCCTTGCAGCACCGTCGGCGGACGAACCATCCGAGACCCCGCCGTTGACGCAACTGGCCGCGGCAGCCTACTTGCCGCTTGATACGATCACGGTGAACCTGGCCGATCCGGCCGCCCGGCGCTTTCTGCGCTTCACCGCACAGCTCGAGGTGCCGCCCGCGCATCTGGCAGAGGTCGAGGCCCTGACACCCCGGATCGTCGATGTGCTGAACGGGTATCTGCGGGCGATTCCCGTATCCGATCTCGAGGATCCGGCAGCGCTCATCCGCCTCAGGGCGCAGATGCTGCGCCGTGTCCAGGTTGTGACGGGCCAAGGCAGGGTAAACGACCTGCTGGTCATGGAATTCATCATCAATTGAGAGGTTTGGCAAATGATCGAGATCGCTGACATCCTGCTTGTCGCGGGTGCCGTGGGCGCGGGTCTCTACTGCCTGGTGCTGTCGCGCCGGTTGCGACGCTTCACCGATCTGGAATCGGGCGTCGGCGGGGCAGTGGCGGTGCTGTCCGCCCAGGTGGACGATCTGTCGCAGATGCTTGCTGCCGCCCGGCAGACCGCCGCTCGATCCGTCGATGGGCTTGACGAGGCCAGCGAACGGGCGGAAGCCGCCGGTCGACGGATCGAGTTGCTGCTCGCCTCGCTGCACGATCTGCCCGAGACGGCCACCGGGGGTCCGGAGCCGGCGAAGCGCGACCAACCCTTTTTCGTCCGGCATCCCGAAGCGATGGGACGCCGCGCATGAGCGGACTGAAACCCGGCGGCCGGACCAGACGGCGCAAGGCAGGCTCCGTCTTGCCTCTGACCGCGGTGCTTCTGATCGGATCGGGCCTCGTGCGTCTTGGTGGCGAGGCAGGTCAGGTCCTGGCGCAGACCGGCGTCCCGTTGGCTGACGAGCAGGCGCTCGCGGAGGGGATGTGCGACACATCGGAGTGGCCCGAAGAAATGGTCAGGGCCATCCGTGGGCGCGAGGAGAACGTCGCTGCCGCCGAAGCACGGCTGTCTGTGCGGATGGCGGACCTTGCCGCGATCGAGGCTGACCTGACCGCTCAGCTCGCCCGCCTGACCGATGCGGAGGCCGCCCTGTCCGCGACCCTGGCACTGGCCGAGACCGCAGCGCGGGACGATCTTGCGCGCCTGACCCAGGTCTATGAAAACATGAGGCCGGCTGAAGCCGCCGCGCTCTTTTCACAAATGGACCCGGCCTTCGGCGCGGGCTTCGTCGGCATGATGCGGCCTGATGCGGCGGCGGCTGTCATGTCGAACCTCGACCCCTCGATCGCCTATGTGATCAGTGTGATCCTGGCCGGCCGGAATGCCCTTGTTCCGAACGAATGAACTCTAGCCCGATCAGGGATCATTAACGGCTCTCTGCGAATGTGACGGGGCGGCGGGCCGACTCGCCCGCATGACCGGAGGTATCTGCGATGATCGGCGTGATCGGTATCGTCATCGTGATGGTGATGGTCTTTGGCGGCTACCTTCTTGCCGGTGGAAATTTCGTCATCATCCTCAAGGCTTTGCCATATGAAATGATGATGATCGGAGGCGCGGCCATCGGCGCATTGGTCATCGGGAACGACAGTTCGGGGATCAAGCACACGGTCAAGGATCTGTCGCGGGTCTTCAAGGGTCCCCGGTGGAAGCCGGACGACTATCGTGACCTGCTGTGTCTGCTGTTCGAATTGATCCGGATCGCCCGCTCGAACCCTGTCGGGCTGGAAGAACACATCGAGCAACCTGCGGAGTCGGCCATTTTCGCCCGCTATCCGAAAATCGCCGCCGACCGGGAAGCCGTCGCCCTGATCTGTGATACCCTCCGCTCCGCCTCGATGAATTACGATGACCCGCATCAGGTCGAAGAGGTTCTGGAAAAGCGCATCGAGGCCAGCCATCACCACGCATTGCATTCATCTCATGCGCTGCAGACGATGGCGGACGCGCTTCCCGCCCTGGGCATCGTGGCTGCAGTGCTTGGGGTGATCAAGACGATGGCATCGATCGACCAGCCCCCGGAAATCCTCGGAAAGATGATCGGCGGGGCCCTGGTCGGCACATTTCTCGGCGTATTTCTGGCCTATGGCTTTGTCGGGCCCTGCGCAAACAAGCTGCGCCACGTGACCGAGCAGGATGGCCATTTCTACCAACTCATCCGAGAGGTTCTGGTTGCCAATCTCCACCAGCATTCGCCGAACATCTGCATCGAGGTCGGCCGACAGAACACTCCCGGCGCCTATCGTCCATCCTTTGCCGATCTCGAACTCGCGCTCAAGGCCACGAAGGATGTCGCATGAGGTGGGTCTCAGGCCTTTGGTGCCAGCCATGGCTGCTCTGCACATTTCTGGTGTTGCCTGGCTTCGCCGCCGGACAGACCGTCACTTTCCGCTCGGGCGAGCACGCCGTTTTCTCGCGGCTCGTGCTCGACATACCAATCGGAGCGGATTGGGAAATCCTTCCTGTCCCGGGCGGTTACCGTCTCCAGATGGATCGGGAGATCGAGTTCGACACCCGGCGCGCATTCGATCGCATTCCAAGGACCAGGCTTTCGGAACTTGCGACGGACAGCAGGGCGGGCGCACTTGATCTGCGGCTCGATTGCGACTGTTTCGTTACCGCCTTTCTGTTTCGACCAGACAAGCTGGTGATCGACATAAACGACGGCCCGCCGCCCGAAGGCCTCCCCAGCCGGCGTTCCGAGCTCTCGGCGTCCGGCCCCGTCCAAGGGTCTGCGCAGGTGCGGCTTCCCGACATCCTGCCACTTGGCGATCCACCCCGCTTCATGGACGCCATTGCCGACAATCCCTTTGCGCCGCAAACGGATGCCCTGTCACGAATCCTTCGGTCCGGCAGTGGCGCAGCTCTGTCCGATCAGGTTCCACGTCAACGTCCGGATACGGCGCTTGAGGCAAGGCTGCGCGACAGCTTCGCAGCTGCACTTGATGACGGCTTCCTCGATCCTCGGCCGGATCGGCCAGCTCTGCCACATGAAACGGCCGGTGGAGCAAACGACCCTCACCTCTCCGCGGATCCAGATCCACCGTTGGCCGAGGCAGCTGCGGCCCTTCGCGGCCTTCGCATCGAAACCGCGCAGGATCCCGTCGCACTCGGTCTACCGCGGCAGACCCTTGCAAACGACGGCGCACCCTGCCTCGACGACCACTTCTTCGATCTGGCCTCCTGGGGGGATCATCGGCCTTTTGCAGAACAGATGTCGGAGCATGCACAGCTGGCTTCGGAGTCCGCCGAGTCGCTTTCGTCAAGTGCAATCGAGAAGCTCGCAAGACTTTACCTCTATTTCGGCTTCGGCGACGAATCGCTCCAGCTTCTTGCGCTTGACGGAGTACGCTCTGTCGACCGAGAGGTCCTGGCCGCCATCGCGCGCGTTCTGGATGATCGCCCCCAGGGAGGTGCGACCCCACTCGCCGGACAAGAAGGGTGCACCGGCACCGTCGCCTTGTGGGCAGTGCTGGCGCGCGGCAGCCTTGCCAATACGACGGATCCCGAGCGGACAGCCGCTGCGACGGCGCAGCGGCTCCTGCCCTCGCCGATCCGGGCACAGGTCGGCCTCAGACTCTCGGAGTTGTTCCTGGACATGGGCGATCCCGTCACCGCCGCCCGCATCCTTGACGATACGGGCACAGAAGACATGGCAGCCCTCGCCAGGGCGGGGCTTGTGGAAGCCGAAATCGTGCGACAGGTACAGGGTCCCGGTGCTGCGGTCGAGCACCTCGCCAGGCTGGCCGAAACCGAGGTCCGACTGACCGCGAACGGACTGGCAGGACTGATCGAGCTTTCATTGACCGAGGGCAAAGCCGTTTCAGATGAAACCCTGCTCCTCGCCGCTGCGACAAGGTCCGAGATGCGCAACCTGCCCGAGGTCCAAAGGCTCGCGGTCGCGGAATTTCGGACATTGGTCTCATCCCGACGGTTCGATGATGCCATCACTTTTCTTGAGGTCGACTTTGACCCGCTGGACATGGACATCGGAGCCGAATTGGCGGGCGAACTCTACGAGGCAATGGCGGAAGTCATGCAGGATGGGGAGTTCCTCACGCTTGCCTTCTCGCCACGTCCGGCTGATCCCGGACCCAGGGCAGAGAATGCCATCGCCCGTCGCCTGTTGGAACTTGGCTTCCTGCACGAGGCGGAGAGCCTTGCAAGCCTGCCGGCGGTCGGCAATGTGATGGCCGAGCGCCGGCATCTCCGCGCCGAGTTGGCGTTGGCACGCGAAATGTACGGCAGCGTGGCAACCATTCTGGGAGGGATGCAGGGGGCCAGAGCCGAGGCTCTGCGCGCTCAGGCCCGTGAAGCGCTTGAAGCCGGGGAACCGCAGGACGGAATTGCACTGCCAGCCGTCCAGGATGCCGAAACGGCGGCATTGCCCAATACAGCCGAGTTCCCTCCGTTTCCGGAACGGCGCGGCGAACCCGGTGCAACGGACAGTCCGGAACTTCCCCCGCTTGCTGCGGGGCGGGCGATGCTTGACGAAGCCGGGGCCCTGCGAGAGCGGGCTTTGTCGGCACTCGAAGATATGTCGACTGATCGCACACCGGCGCCCGCCGCATTCTGACGCTAAGCATTCCTAAACCATGACACCCGTATACCTGCCCGATGTGGACGCAGGAGCATCGTGCATGAACCACCGAAAGCCTCATCGGCATCAAGCCTTCCAGCGCGCGCAAACGGCACGCATCGTCGCACTTGCCTGCGGGCTGCTATGGTCTGCACAGGCTGGGGCAGCTGACGATTCGGCGTTGTGCCTGGAGGCGGCAGTCGATGCCGCTCGGATCAATCCGGTTCCGGTGTCGGTCCTTGTCGCAATCACCTTGACCGAGACCGGACGGGCGCGCACAGGTGTGATGCAGCCGTGGCCCTGGACCGTCAATATCGACGGCGTGGGGCACTGGTTCGACGACCGCCAATCCGCGCTTGCCTTCGCCGAGGAACAACTCACCGCAGGTCATCGCAGCTTTGATGTCGGTTGCTTTCAGGTCAACTACCGCTGGCACGGCGATGCGTTCAACTCGCTGGCACAGATGTTCGATCCCCTTGCGAATGCCAGCTACGCGGCCGGGTATCTTGCGCGGCTGCATACCGAAACGGGCGACTGGTCCGTTGCCGCGGGTGCCTATCATTCCCGCACGCCCGAATTTGCCCAGCGCTACCGCGCAAGGTTCGACAGTGTGCACCGCGACGTGGTGGCGGCCGGTTTCGACCGCGACCATCGTCTTGTCGGCATGAATGCAGGCCACGGTACGGATCAGCAGGCAGCCCTCCTCCCCAGACAGAATTCCTTTCCCCTGCTTCAAGCCACAGAGGTGATGCCGTCGGGGCTCGGCTCGCTCGTACCTCTTGCCGACGGGGGTTGATGATGTCGGGACTGTCCCTGCGCAACCTGTTTCAACCGACAATCCTGCTGGCACTGGCGCTGATGGCGGTGATCGTGATGATGATCCTGCCGATGCCGTCGTCGGTGCTCGACATCGGACTGGCGGCATCCTTCGCCCTCGCGATCCTGATCTTCACCGTCACCCTCTTTGTCGAACGCCCGCTCGATTTCTCGGTCTTTCCGACGGTGCTGCTTGCATCGCTGATGCTGCGGCTGTCTCTCAACGTTTCGTCGACAAAGCTCATCATCGGTGAAGGGCATCGCGGCACCGACGCCGCAGGCCACGTCATCGAGGGTTTCGCCATGTTCGTCATGGGCGGGTCGGTACTCATCGGCCTCGTCGTCTTCGGTGTCCTTCTGATCGTCAACTTTGTGGTCATCAACAAGGGCGCCGCGCGGATGGCCGAAGTGGGTGCGCGCTTCGCTCTCGACGCGATGCCCGGCAAACAGCTGGCGATCGACGCCGACATGGCGGCAGGTGCCATCGATCACCTCGAAGCCCGAAACCGCCGCGAACGCGAGCAGGCAGAGACCACGTTTTTCGGCTCACTCGACGGGGCTTCGAAATTCGTCAAGGGCGATGCTGTAGCAGGCCTTCTCATCACCGCGCTGAACCTGATCATCGGCCTTATCGTCGGCGTCGTCGTGCATGACATGCAGCTTGGCAACGCGTTCGATACATATGCGATCCTGACTGTCGGCGACGGGCTTGTCAGCCAGATCCCGGCGGTCATCATTGCCGTCGCTTCGGCCCTTCTGCTTGCCCGCGGGGGGGCGACCGGATCTGCGGATGCGGCCCTTCTTGCGCAACTCGGTCGGCATCCGGCCGCGGTTGCGACAGTCGCCGTCCTGATGGCCGGGTTCGCCATTGTGCCGGGGCTTCCGTTCTGGCCCTTCCTCAGCGGCGCGCTCGTTCTGGCGGGTGCCGCCTTCCTCGCATTCCGCCAGCGACACGCCATCGCAGCCGAGGCCGAGCAACAGGGCGAGACCGCGCCACCCGTGAGGCGGTCGGTGGGCGACATGCTCGATCTTGATGATATCCACATCGAATTCGCGCCGGATCTTGTCGACATGGTGCTCGATCCCGCGACCGGGCTTGACGCGCGCATCGCCAATATGCGCACCCATGTCGCCACGAGCTATGGCGTGATCCTGCCCGAGATACGCCTAACCGACAATGCCGCCCTGCCGGGAGGTTCCTATGTGATCCGGATCCAGGGGGTGGAGCAGGCACAGGACCGGCTTCGGCCCGGGCAGGTCATGGCGCTTCTGGCCGGTTCCGATCCGGCAGGCCTTCAGGGCGAGACTGTCCGCGAACCGGTCTACGGGGCACCGGCCCGCTGGCTGCGCCCGGAGGATCGCGAACAAGCAGCCCTTGCCGGACTTACAACCGTCTGGCCGACCGAGGTCCTGGCCACGCATCTGCTCGAGGTCGTCAAGCGCAACTTCGCCAGACTTCTTGGCCACAAGGCGCTTCGCCGGCTGCTTGACGAAATGGTCAACCTCTCGGACCCGGCCAGAAGCGAGGCGAACCGCAAGCTGATCGACGAACTGATCCCCGATCGTGTCCCGGTGGATCTGCTGCTGTCCGTCCTCCGGCTTTTGCTGGACGAACGCGTCTCGATCAGAAACCTGCCCCTGATCCTTGAGGCGACAGCCGAGGGGCGGCAGGCGCATGGCTCTGCCGAAGGCGTCGTCGAACACGTCAGGCAGCGGCTGGGGTTTCAACTTGTGGCCGAAATGCGCCGGACCGACGGGACAATACCCCTCGTCCAGCTCGCGCAGGAATGGGAGGATCTGTTCAACACCTATCAGATTGCCTCGGATCGCGGCGCGCTGGAAGTGGCCTTGCCGCCTGACGATTTCAACCGACTTGCAAATGCCATTGCAGAGAAGCTGGCACAGGCCGGCGAACAGGGCGCCTTTGCCGCCGTCGTCACATCGATGCGACGGCGACGCTTCCTGCGAACGGTCATGACGGCGAAAGGCATCACGAACCCGGTCCTTTCCTTCGAGGAGATCGGCATCGACGCCCGCCCCGCGCTGGTCGGACTTGTCGCGGCATGATCCTCGCGGCGGCGGATCTGCTGGAGTTGGCCGGTGAATTCTATTGGGCAGGAATGCTTGTCTTTCTGCGCATCGGCGCAATGATGGCGCTGATCCCGGCGTTCGGCGAACAGACTGTCCCGGTCCGTGTCAGGCTGGCGCTGGGACTTGCCTTCACGATCGTTGTCCTGCCCGCGGTAAGCCCGAGTGTCGGCCCTCGCCCCGATGCGGCCGCAGCACTGCTGATACAATGCCTTGCCGAAGTTCTGGCCGGGCTCCTGTTCGGCATGATGCTGCGCTTCTTCGTCTTTGCGCTGAGCATCGCCGGCATGATTGCCGCACAATCGACCTCACTATCGCAACTGTTCGGCAACGGCGCCGGGGGCGAGCCGTCACCCGCTGCCAGCCATCTGCTGGTCAGCGCAGGGCTTGCACTGGCCGCCACCCTTGGCCTGCACGTCCAGATCGTTGCCTACATGATGGCGAGTTACGGGTTCATCCCCGCGGGCAGTTTCCCCTCGGCTCAGGACGTCGTGGCCGCAGGCATCGGCGAGGTGGGGCGGATGATGTCGCTGGCGTTCTCGCTGTCAGCGCCCTTCCTGATCGCGGCCCTGCTCTACAATATCATGCTCGGGATCATCAACCGCGCCATGCCCCAGCTGATGGTCACATTCGTGGGCGCGCCTGCCATCACGGCGGGCGGGCTCTTGCTGCTGGCAGTGGCGGCACCTGTCATGCTGTCAATCTGGGTCCATGCGCTCGGCGGTTTTCTGTCCGCACCCTTCGGGCCGGGCCAATGACCGCGCAACAACAACCGGCCGGCGATAAGAGCTTCGAGCCGACGGAACGCCGTCTGATCGAAGCGCGCCGCCGGGGCGAGGTTCCACGATCGGCGGATCTCACCACGGCCGCGACCTATCTGGGCCTTCTGGCTCTGGGAATGGCGATGGGCGGCACGCTTCTTGTTGGTCTGGGCGGGCAGTTGATGACGCTTCTGGAGCATCCCGCCCAACTGGCGACCCTGGTCTTCGCCGGCAGCGGCACAACCATGACCGGCGGCCTTCTTCTGGCACTGATGGGGCCCATTCTTCCATGGTTCGTCTTGCCGGCAGCGATGGCCATCCTCTCTGAAGTTGGCCAGCAAACCATTGTCTTTGCGACAGAAAAGCTGACCCCGAAGCTGTCAAGGCTGTCGCCGGTCAAGGCCATTTCAAACAAGTTCGGGATCACCGGCCTCTTCGAATTCGCCAAGAGCCTGTTCAAGCTCCTGATCTACGGAACGGTCGTGACCGCCTATCTTCTTGACCGCTCTGACGAAATCCTGGGCAGCGCGTCCCTCGCGCCGGCCCAGGCGAGCGCGATGCTGCTCGAGCTTCTGCTGGGGATGTTCGGGATCGTCCTGGTCATTGCCGTTGCGCTCGGGCTGATTGACCTCGTTTGGCAAAGAGCCGACTTCCGACGCAACAAGCGCATGACGAGAAAGGAGATCATGGACGAGCTCAAGGAGTCCGAGGGTGATCCGGCGCTCAAGCAGCAGCGTCGTCAACGTGCGGTCGAAGTCGCGATGACACAGATGCTGGCCGATGTTCCAAAGGCCAGCGTCGTGATCGTCAATCCCACGCACTTCGCCGTAGCACTGAAATGGAGCCGGATGAGCGGCGGCGCGCCGGTCTGCGTGGCGAAGGGCGTTGATCATGCGGCGCTGCGGATTCGCGAAACTGCGCTTGAACATGGTGTTCCGATCCGGTCGGATCCGGCCACCGCCCGGGCGCTTCATGCCGAGGTCGACATCGGCGAGGAGATCCGTCCCGATCACTACCGCGCCGTCGCTGCAGCCATTCGTTTCGCGGACCATATCCGTCACAAGGCGCGGACGAAGTGAGCCAGGCCAACGACGGCATCGACGCACTCGTGACGCTGACGCGGATGGTTCATGACGCAGCCGAGGCACGGCTCGGCCGGCTGCTTCGAAGGGAACGCGAACTTCGGGCAGCTCTCGCGCGGTTCGAAGCGGAACGCCGCAGCATGGCGCAATCCGATCCGCATGACCCTGCGGTTCGGGCGGGGGCAGAGCTTGCCTGGCGGCGCTGGGCCGAGGCCCGTCAGGCCGCTCTCAACCGGGAATTGGCGCGGCATCTGGCCGAGACCGAGATCGCGCGCAGCGAGTTCGCAAAGGCCTTCGGGCGCTACAGAGCCATGCAAGAGGCCGCCGAAATCGAACGGCGAACGCGCAAGAGACTGCGGACCCTGCGCGATCAGACATGACCGATTGCTGCTGTCGGTGCCGCCCGGGTCGACAAGGCTGATGGCCCGGAAGGCAAGGTCATGGTCGCTCGGCCGCCCGTTGCGTTGGCCGGCCGCAGATTGCGTCAGACATCCTGTCTGACAAGATCGGTGATCAGGACATCCATGATCGCATCCCCCAGCGCATCGCGTGCAGCGGCCCGCAGCCCCCCACGAAGGGCCTGCATCGGCGTCGTTGCAGTGAAGGCGCCGTCGAACCCCCCGGTGTTGGCGTGATCGAACAGGACCTGGAGGAACAGGTCACGCAGCCGCGGCTCATGCACGAGAACCGCGTCGGCCTGTCCGGACGGCACCGCGACGCTCAGGGACAGGATCACCAGGGCGACGACGGTCTCGTTCCGAATGACGGGAACGATGAACTGATTGCTCAGCCGGACATAGTTCAGATCGGCGTCAAGGCCGCGCAGACCCGCCATCTCGCGATTGAGAGCCGGCTGGCCAACCACTGGAAGTTGTCCGCCAGGTTCTGTATCCGGGTCGCATTCGCCAACCGGTGGTGGGTCCGATTCATCCTCGGGCTCGGGAAGAAGCATCAGACCCGCTCCGATCCCCGCTCCAAGGCCGGCAATCAGAAGAACGACCGGCAACACCAGGCGCAACATGGCAAACCCCTAGAAAGGAAGTAGAATTTCAGCGGCCTGCTGCCCATAGCGCGGCTGCTGCATCTCGGAAATCTGGCCCCGCCCACCATAAGAGATCCGCGCCTGCGCGATCTTGTCGTAGGTGATCTCGTTCTGGCGACTGATGTCGGCCGGGCGCACATATCCATGAACCATCAGGGCGCGCAGCTCGAAATTCACGCGCACCTCCTGGTTGCCCATGATCTCGAGCACGCCATTGGGCAAGACATCGATGACGGTCGCGGCCACCCGCAGTTCCAGCTCTTCGCGCCGCGCGACCGAACCGTCACCGGAGAACCGGCTGCTCGAACCCAGATCGACGGCATTTGCCAGGCCTGCACCGGCCGGCAGGTTGCGATCGACCCGTTGCGGGATCCCGAAGAGTTGCGGCACACCCATGCTTTGCGACCCGGAGCGTGAACGATCGGTCGAATTCGATATCCGGGCGCTGTCGTCGATCTCGATCACGACCGTCAGGATATCGCCACGCTGCATGGCCCGCCGGTCGCCCAGCAGGGAA
>JAFIEN010000410.1 GCA_020832515.1 Rubellimicrobium sp.
CCCCCGCCCGGATCGTCAGTAGTTCGAGGTCAGCTGCACGCAGGTCTCGGTGCGGGTGTCCCACATGCCGCAGCCAAGGGCCTGCCAGTCGCTGGTCAGATGGGCGCTTTCGTCAAGGAAGGGCGACCACGCCTCGCCGGGGATTTCCTCGGTCTGGCTGATGATGTCGAACTGGCCGTCGGCGCGGATCTCGCCGATCAGGACGGGCTTGGAGAGGTGGTGGTTGGGGTTCATCACCGACATGCCACCGGTCAGGTTTGGAAACTCCTGCCCCCACATCGCCTCGCGGACCGCGTCCACATCGGTCGTGCCGGCCGCCTCGACTGCGTTCACCCACATGTTGAAGCCGATGTAATGGGCCTCCATCGGGTCGTTGGTCACGCGGTTGGTATCGCCGATGAACTCATGCCACGCGGCGATGAAGGACTCGTTTTCGGGTGTGTCCACCGACATGAAGTAGTTCCACGCCGCCAGATGACCCACCAGCCGCGAGGTATCGAGGCCGGCCAGCTCTTCCTCCCCGACCGAGAAGGCGACGACCGGGATGTCGTCGGCACTGACACCCTGCGCTGCCAGTTCGTTGTAGAAGCCGATGTTGGCATCCCCGTTGATGGTCGAGATGATGCCCACCTGTTGCCCGCCCGCGCCCAGTGCGATGACGTCCGACACGATGGTCGACCAGTCGGTATGGGCGAAGGGGGTGTAGTTGACGAAGATGTTTTCCTGCGGGATGCCGTTGGCCAGCAGGAACGCCTCGAGGATGGCGTTGGTCGTGCGCGGATAGACATAGTCGGTGCCCAGAAGGGCAAAGACCTCGACCCCGAGCTCTTCGAGGAAATACTCGACCGCCGGGATCGCCTGCTGGTTGGGCGCGGCCCCGGTGTAGAACACGTTGCGCGAGCTTTCCTGCCCTTCATACTGGACGGGATAGAACAGCAGGCCGTTCAGCTCTTCCAGCACCGGCAAGACGGACTTGCGCGCAACCGAGGTCCAGACGCCGAAGATCACGTCCACCTCGTTCACCGTCAGCAACTGCCGGGTCAGTTCGGCAAACAGCGGCCAGTCCGAGGCGGGATCGACGACCACGGCCTCGATCTCGCAGCCCAGAAGGCCACCGGCCTCGTTCTGCTGCTCGATCAGCATCAGCATCGCGTCGCGCAGGGTCGTCTCTGAAATCGCCATGCTTCCCGACAGCGAGTGCAGGACACCCACCTGGATCGGGCAATCGGCAAGGGCAGGCGTTGCCGCCAGCAGCGTAGTCGCCGCAAGCGAGGCGAGGAGGGTCTTCTTGGCCATTGGTTGCATGCTCCGTTGATGCAGCCACTTGCCGGGAGGAGACTGGACGCAAGATGATGCGATACCGTCTCCGAGGGCAGCAGCGGTCCCGTTTGACATATCGGGCGTTCCGCCCCCACGGGACCCGGAGCGCCGGCGACAAGGCCGATCGAAGCGATCGGCAAGCGCAGGCTTTGGAGAGCAGCGGCGGCTTAACAATTTGTTTCACTCCGCGTTTCGTCCAATTTCCGTGAAGTTGCGCGGATTGCTGAAACTTTTGGCGCCGGGGCTTCGCTTCGCATCGATCTTAGCCGCAATGCGGCATGGATCGTGCCGCAGTGCCGCAAGCCAGATGCCGGCCGGTCGGGCAGCACGTCGGGTGATGCGTGACGGGCGGGATCAGGGGGGGGGCAGGCTCGGCGGGGCAGGCTCGGGGAGGCAGGTTCAGGGGGGGCAGCGGGTCCGACCGCTGTCACCGATGCCGATGACGCACAGGTCAGCGCAAGACGCGGCCCCCCGGGTGACACGGCGCCCGGTCATGATCGCGCCCGCGACCGGTACGGTCCCGACGGTGCGAGGGTCGCGGGGCGGACGAATGCCATCGTCGTCGGTTCCGGGGCGGGCGGCAGGGCCGCCGCAATCACGCGAACCCTGATCGAAGCGGCCAGACCGAACGCCGTCGATCCCCGGGGCCGGCCCGCTTGCACCTTTGCCCGGATCGCGGACAACGGATCACCGGGGACGATGGCCGGCGGCCCGCCCATTGGAAACCGGCAGCGACCCGGCCGGACGGCTACGGCGGGGCCACAGCATCACCCTTCACAATGCCGACGGCACCGCCTATCCTGCGCAGAACGGAGGAGTGGCAGAGTGGTCGATTGCAACGGTCTTGAAAACCGTGGTGCGTGAGAGCGTACCGTGGGTTCGAATCCCACCTCCTCCGCCACTTACCATTGTAATCGTTAGATATTTTCGGGGTGAACGAAAGTTACCCGCCTAAAGGCCCGCCAATGCAGCGAGGCTTGTCTCAGAGCGGTCGCCATCAGCCATCGTCGTCCTGATCTGCGTTTCCAAATAGATCGGGTTGCTCGTCAGGTTCCAGCCCACCTGACTTCGGCGCTTTCCTTTGGTCATCAGTTGGAGACGGCAGTTCATCGGCCTTGAAGCAGGGACCTGCCACGACGTTGTCAAGCATAGCTTGCAACTCTGGTTCCATTGCAAGGGTCGCTTCCAGCACCCAGAGCAGTTCCAGCAATTCGTCGCTCATCCGCGCGGTCCAGCGTTCGGGGCGGATGTCATCGAGGGGTGAAGATTTCTTACCCGCCCGCTTCTTCATCCGGTAGCCGAGCCACGACTGCACGACCTTCAGCCCCGACACCTCGAACTCCCAGACCTCGGGCGACACGGGGCCGAAACGGCCATCCCCAACAACGACCTCACACTTGGCCTCGTCATAGTCATACTCGACCGGGTAGTTCGCCGGATCGGCGGACACGCCCTTTATCGTGGTGGCCATGCCCTGCGGCACCTCATCGCCGCGATCCGCGCCCCGGAACCGTTCAGCATAGGTGTGCAGCCAGATCAGCTTGCGGCCCAGCTTCCCGGCATCGGCAAAGGTCTTGCCATCCTTGGTCAGCGGGACGCGCGGGCCGGGGGTTTCAAGCTCGTTCCAGAAGCGCCGGGTATAGGACTGCCCGCCGAGCAGGGCATAGACGTAGCCCGCAAGGTCCTCGGCATCAGGCGTGATGCCGTAGGCCGCGCCAAGGGCATCGAGTAGACCTTCAGTCACGTTCGGTTCGGTGCCGGCCGCGTCGCGGTAGAGGGGGATCACGTCCTTGCCGCCGCGCCCGCAGAAGGCATCCTTGTCAGGGACGGCGGCACCGACACAAAGACCAGCCCCATAGCCGATGACTTTCGTGCTCATAGTCATCAGGAAAACCTGATGTTCCGAAACCAAGTCCCACAGAAGGCCACCCATTCTATCGTTAACGCGGTTGCTTAGATTCCAGCTTCAAGTGCAACGGTTGATGTGAAGGCCGCGATTTCGTCG
>JAFIEN010000411.1 GCA_020832515.1 Rubellimicrobium sp.
GGCGCGAGCCGTTACGGCATCGCGCCCCCGTTCGTTTCACATGCCTTCCGCAAGAGACGTGCGGATCAATGCGCCGTCGCGCCAGGCGGACTGTCGGTCGCGGCACCCTTGGCCAGTGCCGCCGCCTCTTCGGCTTCCTCGTCCCATTCCACCGGCTCGGGTTCGCGGACCAGCGCCAGTTTCAGCACTTCGGACACATGGGTGACGGGAATGATCGTCAGCCCCTGCTTCACGCTGTCGGGGATCTCGGGCAGGTCGCGGGCGTTTTCCTCGGGGATCAGGACCGTGGTGATCCCGCCCCGAAGTGCCGCCAGCAGCTTTTCCTTCAGGCCCCCGATCGGCATGGCATTGCCGCGCAGGGAGACCTCGCCCGTCATGGCGATATCCTTGCGGACCGGGATCTGCGTCAGCACCGACACGATCGAGGTGACCATCGCCAGACCCGCGCTTGGCCCGTCCTTGGGGGTCGCGCCATCGGGGACGTGCACGTGGATGTCGATCTTGTCGAACTTCGGCGGCTTGATCCCGATCTGGGGCGAGATCGACCGGACATAGCTTGACGCCGCGTCGATGCTTTCCTTCATCACGTCGCCCAGTTTCCCTGTCGTCTTCATCCGGCCCTTGCCCGGAAGTCGCACCGCCTCGATCGGCAAAAGCTCACCGCCGACGCTGGTCCATGCCAGCCCGGTGACGACACCGATCTGGTCCTCCTTCTCGGCCAGACCGTAGCGGTACTTCTTGACCCCGAGGAAATCCTCGAGATTGGCATCCGTGACCGTGACCTGCGTTTCGGTCTTCTTGACCAGCCTGGTCACCGCCTTGCGCGCGATCTTTGCGATCTCGCGTTCAAGGTTCCGGACGCCCGCCTCACGGGTATAGGTGCGGATCATCTCGGTCAGGGCGTCATCGGCCAGCACGAATTCCGCGGGTCTCAGCCCGTGGTTCTTCATTACCTTTGGCAGCAGGTGCTGCTTGGCGATCTCGCGCTTTTCGACTTCGGTGTAGCCGGCAAGGCTGATGATCTCCATCCGGTCCAGAAGCGGCCCCGGCATGTTGTAGCTGTTGGCCGTGGTCAGGAACATCACGTTCGACAGGTCGTATTCCACTTCAAGGTAGTGGTCCACGAATGTGCTGTTCTGTTCCGGGTCCAGCACCTCGAGCATGGCCGAGGCCGGATCGCCCCGGAAATCCTGCCCCATCTTGTCGATTTCATCGAGCAGGATCAGCGGGTTGGTCGTCTTGGCCTTTTTCAGCGCCTGGATGATCTTGCCGGGCATCGAGCCGATATAGGTGCGCCGGTGGCCCCGGATCTCGGATTCGTCGCGCACGCCGCCAAGGCTGATGCGGATGAATTCGCGCCCGGTGGCCCTGGCGACCGATTTGCCAAGCGAGGTCTTGCCGACGCCGGGGGGGCCGACAAGGCACAGGATCGGACCCTTCAGCTTCTGGCTGCGGGCCTGCACGGCAAGGTATTCGACGATGCGTTCCTTGACCTTCTCAAGACCATAGTGATCGGCATCGAGCACCCTTTCGGCATGGCCAAGGTCACGCTTCACGCGGCTTTTCACGCCCCATGGCACGCCCAGAAGCCAATCGAGGTAATTGCGCACCACCGTCGCCTCGGCGCTCATCGGGCTCATGGACTTGAGCTTTTTCAGCTCGGCTTCCGCCTTCTCGCGCGCCTCTTTCGACAGTTTGGTGGCGTTGATCCGCTCTTCAAGCTCGGCGACCTCGTTCTGGCCGTCCTCACCATCGCCCAGTTCGCGCTGGATCGCCTTCATCTGTTCGTTGAGGTAGTATTCGCGCTGCGTCCGCTCCATCTGGGATTTGACGCGCGTCTTGATCTTCTTTTCGACCTGAAGGACGCTCATCTCGCCCTCCATCAGCCCGTAGACCTTCTCAAGCCGCTCGGCGATCACCAGCGTTTCCAGCAGGTCCTGCTTCTGGGCCACGTCGATACCCAGATGGCCGGCGACCAGATCGGCCAGCTTTGCCGGTTCCGTCGTCTCGGTCACGGCGGCAAGCGCCTCTTCGGGGATGTTCTTCTTGATCTTGGCATAGCGCTCGAACTCCTGCCCGACCGAACGGACAAGCGCGCGCACGACCTCTTCGTCGCCGGTGGCTTCCTCGAGCGTTTCGGCGTGGGCCTCGAAGAAGCGGTCATTCTCGACGAATTCGGTGATCCGCACGCGCGAACGCCCCTCGACCAGCACCTTCACGGTGCCGTCGGGCAGCTTCAGCAGTTGCAACACATTGGCCAGCACGCCCGCCCGGTAGATGCCATCGGCGCCCGGGTCATCGACGCCGGGATCCTTCTGGCTGGACAGCAGGATCTGCTTGTCGTCGGCCATCACGTCCTCAAGCGCGCGGACCGATTTCTCGCGCCCCACGAACAGCGGCACGATCATGTGGGGAAAGACCACGATATCCCGAAGCGGCAGCACCGGATAGCTCGTGGCGGATTGGGAGGTCATGCTCGTTTCCTTCTTATTGGCAAGACCGCCCAGCCCCGATCTGCGGCAGCATGGGCGGTCTCCGACAGGCGCTATAGGTGGGGCGCGCACCAGCTGGTTTCAAGCTGGCGGTCCAGCCACAGGCAGTTTGCTCCGGCGCAACGTCACGCACGGGATGCAGGGGCGCCACCCCCCTCAGGCAGTCGGATCGGATCCATAGGCATTCTCGCCGACGGTTCCCTTGAGGAAACCAAGTTCGACAAGCCCCCAGATGCCGGTGACCATGGCCACAAACGACACGATCATGCCCAGAGTATTGGGGACCATCACAGGTTCGCCCATCACGACGGCCGCGCTGAACCCCAGTCCGAACACCTGCATCAGATTCAGAAGAAAACCGGGCCCGACGAAGATCGCCATCCATGGCAGCAACGGCTTGCCCCTGTCGTGCAACCGCTTCGAGCCAAGCGCAAGGACCGGATACAGAAGCACAAGGCCGAAGATGAACTGGACAAGCCGGGCAAAGAACGAAGTGGTCCCGAAAATCAACGACAGCACGATCGACAGGACAACGGCGATAACGATGATGATCAATGTCCCCTTCCACCAATCCCTGCGGCGGATGCGACCCTCAAATGTCGTGAGCAACTCTTGCATGTCGGAACTCCTCATTCCCCTAATGACAGAACCGTAACCGAGGGAACAAAGCCCTGCAAGTACGGCCCGGACCGCCCCACCCCGATGTCCTTGCCAGTCCGGATCTGACGCGGACAGGCGGTTGCCGCACCTGCCGGGCAGCGCGATGACGGGTCGGCGGATCAGCGGGGCTCGAGGTCTCCTGCGGCGCGTGTTTCATGGAA
>JAFIEN010000412.1 GCA_020832515.1 Rubellimicrobium sp.
CGGAGCAGTTGCCCGAGGTCAGGATGCCCAGATAGTGGCGCGTCCCCACCTTGCCGTCGTCGGGGTTATAGCCCTGAAACGTCCGCGCCGCGGCCGGCGCGGGCAGGGGGCGCACCTCTGACGCGAAGGCGTAATCCGCCGCATGGTCGCCCATGCCAAGGTTGTGGCTGTGCACATGTGCGCCCGGCGCGATATCCGCCGTCGCCGTGCCGATGATCTGGCCGTAGCGGATCACCTGCGCGCCCGCCGCGATGGGCTGGGCCGCGATCTTGTGCCCGCGCGGGATGGCATCGACGACCGCACGGCCGATTTCGGCCAGTTCGGTGCCCGGGGCAAGATCCTCGAGCGCGATGACCACCGTATCGGCAGGATGCAGGCGGATGGCGCGGGCAGAGGGCGGCAGTCGGGTGTCTGGCATGGCGGGATCCTTCGGGAGGGTGGCTGTGCTTGACCGGCGCAGGTGTCCGGCTAACATGCTAGGATGTTACATCAGGCGCTGCGCCACCCGCAAGGGCGTGGCCCTACGGCACGAAAGCTCCGATGCCCGATCCCGAAAAGCTCTCCTCCACCGATACCGATACCGGCCAACCGCTCCCGCCGCTTGCGATGTTCGAGGGCAAGCTGGCCGACCGCGTCCATGCCGCACTGCTCGAGGCGATCCTCGACCTGCGCTACCGACCCGGCGCGCGCCTGCGCAAGACCGCGATCTGCGACGCCCTCGGCGTCAGCCGCAGCCCCGTCTCGGAGGCGCTGGCCCGTCTGGCCGCCGAGGCGCTGGTCGACATCGTGCCCCAGGCCGGCAGCTTCGTTGCCCGCCTTTCGATGGAAGAAATCCGCGAAGGCGCCTTCCTGCGCGAGGCGCTCGAGTTGCAGGCCGTCGAGATGGTTGCGGCCACCCTCACCGATGAGCATCTGCAGGCGCTGCGCCGCAATCTGCGGCTCCAGGCGCTGTGCCTTGCCGAAGGCGACGGGCCGGAGTTCCACCGGCTCGATGCCGAATTGCACGGCATGATCCTGTCCTTCACCGGCCATCGCCGCGCCGCGCGGATCGCGGCCAGCGCCTGGCTCCATGTCGATCGCGCCCGGCGGCTTCTGCTCCCCCGGCCCGGACGCATGGCCGCGGCACTCGAGGAGCACCGGATGATCCTTGCCGCCCTCGAGGCCCGCGATCCGACAGCGGCGCGCCATGCGATGCGCCATCACCTTGGCCAGCTTCTCAGCCTGATCGCGACACTGGCCGAGGAACGGCCGGACCTTTTCACCTGAGGTCATGGCCGGCCACCGACGACAGACAGTCCGCGGTTTCACCACGGCCGAGAGAAACGACTCGGCAAGGATCGAGGGCTTCGACAAACGTGGTCCTTGATCTGGATCAAGGACACATGCATACATTTGCATACTTTGATGGAATGGGATCTCCGGGGAGGGGGTTCCGTCAGTGATCTAGCGGGAGGATCGCCATGACCACCAATCGCCGTCAGTTTCTGGGCCTTGCCGCGGGGGCTGCCGCGCTGGGAGGGCTGGGCGCGGCCCCCGCGCGGGCCAGCCGGGTCCCCACCAATGCCCGCATCGTCATCCTTGGTGCCGGTGCCGCGGGTGCGGCGATCGCGAACCGCCTGACCGAACGGCTCGACGGGGCGCGGATCACGATCATCGACGGCCGGGCCGAACATTGGTACCAGCCGGGCCTGACGCTTGTCGCCGCCGGCCTCAGGCCCGCAAGCTATACCGTCAGCCGCACGACCGACTGGCTGCCTTCGGATGCGACGCTGGTCACCGAATATGCCGCCGCAATCGACCCCGAGGCGAAATCCGTCACCACCGCCAGCGGGACCGAGATCGGCTATGATTTCCTCATCGTCGCCACGGGTCTTGTCCTTGACTGGGACGCGATCGAGGGCTTCGACCTCTCGATGGTCGGCGAAAACGGGATCGGAGCACTTTATGCAGGCCCCGAACATGCCGCAAAGACCTGGCGCGCGCTTGACCGCTTCATCGATGAAGGCGGCCATGCGGTGATCCAGCGCCCCGCGACCGAAATGAAATGCGCAGGCGCCCCCCTCAAGCACGCCTTTCTTGTCGAGGATATCGCCACCACGAGGGGCAATCGCGGCAAGATCAACATCACCTATGCGGCCAGCGGGCCGACGCTCTTCGGGGTGCCCATCGTCGCCGAAAAGGTGCGGATGCTCTATGCCGAGCGCGGCATCGACACGGTCTACCGCCATGTCCTGAAGTCCATCGAACCGGGCCGCAAGACCGCGACATTCACCGCCACCCGGGGCGAGGAGGTGACCGAGGTCGAGATGCCTTACGACTACCTCAACGTCATCCCGCCCCAGCGCGCGCCCGAGGTGGTGCGCCAGTCCGGCCTTTCCTGGGCCGACCGCTGGACCGATCAGGGTTGGCTCGAGGTGGACCAGAAGACGCTCCGCCACCTCCGATATCCCGATGTCTTCGCGCTGGGCGATGTCGCGGGCGTGCCCAAGGGCAAGACGGCGGCCAGCGTCAAATGGCAGGTCCCCGTGGTCGAGGATCACATCGTCGCCACGATCGCCGGGCGCGAGAGCACGGCCGCCTACGACGGCTACACCTCATGCCCGCTGATCACCCGGGTGGGCCGCGCGATGCTGATCGAGTTCGACTATCACGACAATCTGGTGCCCAGCTTTCCCGGCGTGATCGCGCCGCTCGAGGAGCTTTGGATCAGCTGGCTGATGAAGGAGGTGGCCCTCAAGGCCACCTACAACGCGATGCTGCGCGGCAAGGCCTGAGGAGGAGGCAGACATGCAGGAACTGACGCTTACCACCCTGATCGCCGTCTTCGAAGAGATGTTCGGCAGGGCGCTGTTCTGGTCGATGGTCACGGTCGCCCTCGTGATCACGCTGGCCTATCTCTTCGTGCTGATCCGCGACCGCTCGATGTCGATGCGCAAGTTTCTCTGGGCGCAACTGTCGATGCCGGTGGGCGCAGTCGCGGCCGTCATCTTCGTGATGCAGGCCACCAATTCCAGCCTGCGCGACATCGGCGGCCCGGTCGACTGGCTGGTGCTTCTGGCAGTGGCAGTGGCGGGCGCCATCGGGGTTGCGGTCCTGGTCTATACGATACAGTCGCTTGTCGCCCGCCCCGACGACCGGCGCGGAAACAAGGCCCGCCACAGCGGAACCGGCCCGCGCAGCGCCACGCGTCGCCCAACGTGATCGTCGGGCCGCGCCCCCCCTGAGCAGCCCGCGCTACAAGGCGCGGCGCCCAAACACATTGGTTGACAAAAAAAACCGGGGGGGGCCCCGACCGGGCCCGGGGGG
>JAFIEN010000413.1 GCA_020832515.1 Rubellimicrobium sp.
AGGCGATCTGGCGGCTGTCGAAATTCTACAAGCACGAAAGCTGCGGCCAGTGCACGCCCTGCCGGGAAGGGACCGGCTGGATGATGCGGGTGATGGAGCGGCTGGTGCGCGGCGATGCGGCGGTCGAGGAGATCGACATGCTGCTTGACGTGACCAGGCAGGTCGAGGGGCATACGATCTGCGCCCTTGGCGATGCGGCCGCCTGGCCGATACAGGGGTTGATCCGCAACTTCCGCGACGAGATCGAGGACCGAATCCGCCACAAGCGCGCGCCGATCGCGGCCGAGTAAACGGATTTTGCAAAAATCCGCTGCCGAATTTGGCCAAATTCGGTGCCCGGCCCGTGGCGGTGTGGCATGATCCAACTGGCTCAGCTCAACATCGGCCGACTGGTCGCCGATACCGACGATCCGCGCGTGGCCGGGTTCATGACCGCCCTTGACCGGGTCAACGGTCTGGCGAGGCGGATGCCCGGCTTCGTCTGGATGATGGAAGGTTCGGGTGGGCCCGGCACCGGAAATACCGACACCGCGATCGGCGGCGATCCGCGCTCGATCTCCAATCTGAGCGTCTGGGAGGGTCTGGCCCCGCTCGAGCGTTTCGTCTTCGGAACCCTCCACCGCCGGTTCCTTGACCGCCGGCAGGAGTGGTTCGAGGTTCCGGGCGATTTGCACTTCGTCCTCTGGCCGGTCGCCTCCGGTCATCGCCCGACGCTGGACGAGGCGCTGGAGCGTCTGGCCCTGCGGCAGCGGGAAGGTGACAGCCCTGCAGCCCATGGCTGGGACTGGGCGCGCAAGCAAGCCGGGCTTGGCGGCGCGATCCGCCCGCGCTAGCCTGTGAGTGCGTGCGTGTTTTGTCGGGGTAAGTTTGCGCTTGTCGAACGAGCAACACAGCGGGCCCCGGGGGCCGCGAAGCTGGCGCGAGATCCTGTTCGGGACTGCAGCGCAGCGGGCCGGCGAGCGTTTCGACAGTCGCTGGTTGATGCTCGCGGCGCTCGGGTGGGTGCTGGTCTGCCTTGGCGCGGCACTGGCCTTGGGGCACTTGGGCGAAGGGCCTTCCCGTCTGCAGACGGCCTTCTGGATCCTGGCCGCGCTGGGGGTGATGTTCCTGTTCCAGCAGGTAGGGATCTTGCTGCTTGCCCATACCATCGGAACCCGGGTCCTGCTGGTGATCCTTCTGCCCGTTGTTCTGGGTTATGGTTTGTGGCGCATCTTTACATTTTTGGCCGACGGCTGATGCCGGTGCTTTCATCAGGAGAGACGTGGAATGAAGAAGGTTGTTCTTGTTGCGGGCCTGGGGGCTCTGGCCGGCTGCAGCAGTTACGAGGTGCTGCCCCATGATTTCGAATGGGGCGGCCAGACTGCCGACGGCATCTTTTTTTCGGCAAGAGAACCAGGGGTGGCGGTGCGCGCGGTGACGGCGCCCGCCCTCGGGGCCACCGGGGCGGATGAGGCGCGCGCCCTTGCTGCCGCCGACGCGGCTTGCGGGGACGGGCAGGTCTGGATGCCGGACGAAACCAACAGCAGCCCCTTCTTCTTTGAAGGCATCTGGCACCTTCCCGGCAGATGCGGCGAGGGTTGACCAGGCATTTGGTCAGGGACCAAGGAGGAGGACCAGCGTGACCTTTCGACTCAGGGTTTTCCCGGCTGCGGGACTTCTGCTTTTTGCGGCCGCCTGCATGCAGGACAGCTCGCCCGTGTCGGCCCCCTCCGGACTGACGATGGTTCAGGTCGACGGCACGGGCTATCCCGTCCGCCTTACCCGGAACGAGACATATCTGATGGCGGTCGCCGGCGAAGGTCTGGTGCCCGACGGGCGGCGGGGCGCCGGTATCCGGGTGGGGGGTGAGGTCGACGGCCTCATGGCGGCCCATGTCCTTGCTGCCTTCTGCGCCGATGTTTCGGATTATCGCACCGCAGCCGCCGATCCGGCCGGGTTGTACGGGTCCTATGGTGACATCTCCTGGCGCGATGACCGGACCCGAGAGTGGGTTTTCCCGATGCAGGACTGCCGCGGCTGACCGGACGGGAATGCCGCCAGGACGCGCGCTTTCTTGCCGATCACACAGGCGTGCTAGGCATTGGCGCCGCCGCGATATTGAATAGCGCAGGGCTCGGGGCAATCTGCGGTCAGACGACCGGACGGAGGAGCAGTCCGAACCGGTCCCCGCACAGGAGATGCCCATGCTAGCCCGTTACCCGATCCGGTCCCTTGCCCTCGTGCTGGGCTTTACCGTCATCGCCGGAACCACCGTTGCCAACCAGTCGCTGGGCCAGGTGACGCGCGTGACCGAAGGCCTGATCAACACCGCCATCGCCTACGAGGTCAGCCGGGTCTGTCCGTCGATCCATCCCCGGATGGTGGACGGCCTGATCTTTCTCAACAGTCTCAAGGCCCATGCCCAGAGCCTGGGGTTCTCCGAGGCCGAAATCGACGCCTATACCCGGAATCGGGCGGAAAAGGCTCGTCTCGAGGCGATCGCGCGGGGCCGGCTGGCGGAGATGGGTGCCGTCGTGGGCGAGCCGCAGACCTATTGCGAGGTCGGCCGGGCCGAGATGGCGGCCGGAAGCCAGATCGGCCGCCTGTTGCGCTAGGGCGTCTTGCGCCGACCTTGGGTCAGGCCCGGAAATTGGCCAATTTCCGGGCGCCGTGGCTGCGCCGGCCGGACCGCATGACGCCATTTTGCTGCCCTGCGGCAAGGTTCCATCTGGCATCACCGGATGAGCCGGGGTAGAACCCCGCCAAAACGGGGGCACGAGGTCAGGCCGCAGGCTAGGCGACCTCGGCGTCGATCCCAGCCGCGAGAAGGGAAGGGCCCGCGCATGTCGGATTTGAGGAAGGTCAGCATCGACGGAACCGTGATCGAGGTGCCCGGAGCGATGACGCTGATACAGGCCTGCGAGGTTGCGGGCATCGAGATCCCGCGCTTCTGCTATCACGAGCGCCTTTCCATCGCCGGCAACTGCCGGATGTGTCTGGTCGAGGTGAAGGGCGGCCCGCCCAAGCCCGCCGCCTCATGTGCCATGCAGGTGCGTGACCTGCGCCCCGGCCCCGAGGGCCAGCCGCCCGAAGTGTTCACCAACACGCCCATGGTCAAGAAGGCCCGCGAGGGCGTGATGGAATTCCTGCTGATCAACCATCCGCTCGACTGCCCGATCTGCGATCAGGGCGGCGAATGCGACCTGCAGGATCAGGCGATGGCCTATGGCGTCGATTTCTCGCGCTTCCGCGAGCCCAAGCGAGCCTCCGATGATCTGGACCTTGGCCCGCTGGTCGAAACCCACATGACGCGCTGCATTTCCTGCA
>JAFIEN010000414.1 GCA_020832515.1 Rubellimicrobium sp.
GAATGGGCCTTTCGCGTCGAGAAGGCGCAGCTCGAGCTGCCGCTGCCATCGGATATCGAGGAGGAAGGCTTCGGCTTCGGGTTGGAATACGTCCTGCTGCAGCGCGCGGCACTTGGCTGCGAGGTGGACGGCGGCCAGCACAAGATCGGCGGCTATACCCATGAGGATGCCGAGGTGATCGCCGCCACAGTTGCCGGGATCCCCGACAGTCTCGGCGGCAAGCGCATGGCGATCCGTGTGGCGGAGCTGGCCCGCTCTGGGCTCACACCGGACTGGATGCCAGGTGCGGTGCCCCGCTGCGTGCCCGTCGACATGAAGCGCAACCGGCATGGAGACCGCGCCGCTAGCTTTGTGGTCGGAACCGAGCGCGTGCTGGTCAAGGGGAAGTGGCGCAGCGTGGAGGTTCGGGTCTGTCCCGTGACTTTCAGACCAGATGCCCGGCAGATCGACGCAGCGCGGCGCGCCTATAGCGACTGGTGGCAGGCGCTGGGCTGGGTTCGGGACGGACTGACCGCGAGCGCCGTTCTGCGGGAAGTAGAGGTGACGGCTGCGATGCCACCGATCATGCCATGGGCCCGCAACCAGCTGCGCGCGCCCCGATGACCGCCCGCCCCTTACACGAATTTGATGAACAGCTCATCCTCGAGGCCGAGTTCGGTCAGGATGAATTTCATCCGCTCGAACTTATTCGTGGAATCGATATTGGCCTCGACAAAGTACCCCTCGCCCACCTGGACCGACTGCCGCAGGGTGCCAGCATCAGAGGTCAACTGGATGCGATCACCGAGCTTCGTGCCATGAAAGGCATCGGGCTGCTCTGACAGCAGATGCTGGATCACCTCGACGTACAGCCGGCTGACCTGAGTCACCCAGAGGCGGTTGCCCATGAAGACTGCATACTCCAGCTTCTTGAATTTTGGCTCCTCGGCCTCGAAGATGTTGACTTCTTCCGCATCCGGGCCGACCAACACATCGACGCTGGGCGCGGGCCAGACTTCAAGGAAGCGCTGGGCGATGCGTTCAGCGCGGGCTTCAACCTGCGCCACATTCCAGTGTTCAAGGTTCTGCAGGTCGCGATTGAGCCAGAGGCGGCTGAAACGATAGCCCTGTTCGCCACCGCCCTCGTTCATGTCGCGCTTCTCGACAAATGTCTTGTTCCCGAGACGGCCGTTATTGCCCGACAAGGTCAGGTTTCCGATGGTGTTGAGATACTGCTCCCCCAGGGCGGCATAATCATCTTCATCGACCGTACTTCGCCATTCCGGGTCAGGATTCTGCGGGAAGATGTGCTCGATGGTAATGCCGGGCGTCGTCACATCGACGATTTCGCGGTTGTTGTGGTTCTCGAGGCGGTCGAAGAAGTAGGTACGCGTGCGCCCCTTCATGCTGTACATGTCCTTCTCTTTGAGGACAGCCAGCACCTCGACATCGCGCGGGAAGCGTTGAGTGCCGCCACGCTGCATCAGCGCGCGCTGGATCGACGTCAGATACTCATCGGGGTCGACACGGTCGTAGAGCCCCATGAAGATCTTGTTCAGCGCATTGGTCGGCAGACCAAGGATCGCACGCCGCCAGACATAACTTTGCACCAGGCGCAGCACTGCTGCAAAATCGTCATGCCCGATCACATCTGCCAGAAAATCCCGATAGACCGGCATCAGGAAGGGGTAGGACACATTGATCTCGAGGGAGCGGATATAGCCCAGCTCGCGCGCGATCACGGCGTCGGTTTCCATGTCCGGGTTCAGCAAGCGCGCATAGACATTCGACAGGTCGCGGATTTCAACCAGCGCCTCCATCAGCTCGGGCGAGCTGGGAACAGGGAACCGCTCCTTGAACTTGGCATAAACCGCGCCCTTGTTGGGAATATCCTTCTGCTTCAGCGTCAGGTAGTCCCTGATGAAGTCCGACACGCGGCTTTCGTTCACCTCGAGATTGCGGGCGTTGCGTTCGATCGGCTCCCAGAACTTGCGGAACACCTGCTCCTGTTCCTTGCGCGGCAACCCCATCAGGATGTAGTTCCGGATCAGGTCCGCCTGCGACAGCTCCAGCCCCGTCGAGTTCAGGCTCTCGAAGATGCGCTGCGGGTTATCCTTCTGGCGGTCCAGGGCGATGTTGACGAAGATCAGCTTGGACAGGCCTTTCATCACGGTTGCCACGTTGGACGCATCGATACGGCTCTGGAAGAAGCGGAAATTCTCGATCAGCCGCGAATACCCGCTGACCTTTACCGCCTCTTGCGGATCCATCATCTGCGCCAGCGCGGCCTTGTTGTTATCCGTGGGTTTGAGCTTCAGCTTCTCGGCGTCGTCCGCAAACTCGTTGATCAGGTAGGTCTTGTAGATGCGCTGCGCTTCCCGCTCTTCGCCGGCGGCCAAGAAGTACCTGTAGATCGCGATATAGATCAGAGTCAGTGTGGTCAGGCGCTGCTGGCCATCGATGATGGTGAATTCCTGCAGGGCAGCGACAGCGTGCACATCATCGTGCACGTAAACGATGCTGCCGATGAAGTGGCCGGACTGGCTTTCGTCAGCGCCAACGGCGAGAATGTCTTTGAACAGCTGTGCGCACTGCGTCTTTGCCCAGTCGTAGTTGCGCTGGTAGACCGGAATGGCGAACGCCGTTTCGTTACTCCCCAGGAAGCGATCAACCTTGGTCTCTGCTGCCTTCACCGAACACCCCCGATCCAATCGCCTCTTTCAGGTCCTATCCGCTGAACGGGGATGAGTCACGCACCCGACATCCGAAGCGCACTCGACGAGACTGTAACGGAGGCCGCGCGCTGGCGAGCTACGTCATGCACCACTCCGCGGCAAACCGAGGTTGCCATTTGGCACCAAATATCTACAATCCAGCCAAAGGATACCGCCATGCAGTTCGCCACGGTCCAGCCGATCATCGCCCGCCCGGACCTGCCCGTCATCACGGACGAGGAAGCTGCGGCGCTTGCACGTGCCACGGTCAACCTGTTCCGCGCGTGGGGCCTGACCGACGCGGAAGCCCGCACCCTGCTTGGCGACATGGCCCAGCGCACATGGGCGCGCTGGAAGACCGGCGATATCGGCCGGATCGACCGTGACCTGCGTGCCCGGATGGCGATCCTGATGGGCGTCCACAAGGCGCTGCGCCATCTCTTCACGGAGCCTGCCCGGGGCTATGCGTGGATCCGCAAGTCCAGCGAGGCCTTTGGCGGCCGTAGCGCGCTGGATGTCATGTTGCGTGGCGAGATCACGGACCTGATCGACCTGCGCGCCTATCTCGATGCCGAGCGGGGTGCCTGGTGAATGTGCCCA
>JAFIEN010000415.1 GCA_020832515.1 Rubellimicrobium sp.
GCTACTGGAGCCGTCAGTCGGGCGGTTTCCTGAAGGCGGCCGAATAGTGCGCATCCTCGAGGTGACCCATCACGGGATGGGCCGGGCCGAGGACGGAACGCTGATCCCCCGCACCCTGCCGGATGAAGAGGTCGCGATCGACGGCGACCAGCTTCGCATCCTGACGCCCTCGCCCGACCGCGTCGCCCCGCCCTGCCGGCATTTTCGAAACTGCGGGGGCTGTGCGATGCAGCATGCCTCGGACGGGTTCGTGGAACGCTGGAAGCAGGGCATCGTCGAACGGGCGCTGGCCGGTCAGGGCCTGCGGGCCGAGGTGGCCGGCATCACGACATCGCCCCCGCAAAGCCGACGCAGGGCAAGGCTGTCGGCCCGGCGGACCAAGAAGGGGGCAATGGTGGGTTTTCACGCCCGCGCCTCGGACGTGATCGTCGAGGTGCCGGACTGCCGCCTGCTGACACCCGGCCTGATGGCGCTGTTCCCCGCGCTGGAAGAGCTTGCCGCCCGGCTGGGAACCCGCAAGGGCGAGATGACGCTGACCATCACCGAAAGCCTGACCGGTGCGGATGTGGTGATCGAAGGGGGCAAGCCTCTGGAGCCTGCGGACAGCGCGGACCTTGCCGGCTTCATGCAAAGCCACGGCATCGCACGGCTGGTTCTGGGCGAGACGGCGCTGATGCGTGTCGGCCCGGTGCAGCGCCTTGGGCGGGCGGAAGTCGTTCCGCCGCCGGGGGCGTTTCTGCAGGCGACCGCGCATGGGCAGGCGGCGCTGACCGATGCCGTTCTGCGGATGACGCATGGGGCCGCGCGGATCGCCGATCTGTTTGCCGGGTGCGGGACCTTCGCCCTGCCGCTGGCCGAGCGGGCCGAGGTGCATGCGGTCGAGGGTGACGCGGCCATGACGCAAGCGCTTGACCGCGGTTGGCGGCAGGCAGCGGGCTTGAAAAGGGTGACGACCGAGGCGCGCGACCTGTTCCGCCGCCCGCTTTTGCCGGAACAGCTTGCGCGCCTTGATGCCGTGGTCATCGACCCGCCCCGCGCCGGGGCCGAGGCGCAGGTGGCCGAGATCGCCCGCGCGCGGGTGCCTGTGGTGGCAATGGTGTCCTGCAACCCGGTCACTTTCGCGCGCGATGCGCGCGCTTTGGTAGCCGCGGGATATGACCTTGGGCCTGTCGAAATCGTCGATCAGTTCCGCTGGTCGACCCATGTCGAGCTTGCGGCGCGATTCACGATCTCTTGAGCGTGATGAACTCATGGTTTTTGTAGATGGAGTCGATTTTTTTCGCTATCGCCGAACCAACCAGAAACAGGACTTCGCGGGGCAGGGCGTGGCCGGATTGAACAGACGTTCGATGTTGCTTGGCAGCGGGGCAGCTGCCCTTGTGGCGGGCTGCGCATCCGAGGTCCCGTCAAGATTCAAGACTTATGACGGACCCGAAGTCACCAGCCTTGTCGCATTCAAGGGACGGCGCGAGCTTTACCTTCTGCACCACAGCAGTGTGCTGGAACGCTACAGGTTCCAGTTGGGATTTCAGCCCGTCGGCCACAAGCAGTTCTTCGGCGACGGGCGCACGCCCGAGGGCGATTACATCATCGACCGCCGCAACCCCAACAGTGCCTTTCACCTGTCGATCGGTGTCTCATACCCGAATGAAGAGGATCGCGCCTTCGCCGAGGCGCTTGGAAAGAATCCGGGGGGCGATATCTTCATCCACGGGACGCCCCACCGGTATGTTGGCAGGCAGGACTGGACGGCGGGTTGCATCGCCGTGACCAATTCCGAGATGGAAGATATCTACGCCATGGTTCGCGACGGCACGCCGATCACGATCCATGCCTGATTGGGCCACGTCTGATTCGGCCTTGACCTGATCGCCGGGTCAGAAAGGTGGTCGCGGGGTCAGTAGCCCAGGACCATCGTCCACCAGATCTTGCCGTTCTCTTCCTGGAACCAGGCGATGCCCATCTTGCGCGCGCGCGGCGACATGATGACATCACGCGTGGCCGGTTCCAGCATCCAGGCCGCAAGGGTTTCCGTCTCGGTCTCGAAGGTTTCCGAGATCGCTTCGCCTACCAGCCCACCCTGAAAGCCCACCCGGTTCAGCCGGTCCAGCGGCGATGACCCGTCCGACCCGAAATGCCATGGCCGGTTCTGGACCGCCATGTCGCGCGAATGGGTTGCGGCGGCGGCGTTCAGCTGCGGATCAAGCTGGACCAGCGGCAGGCCGGCGGCGCGGCGCAATGTGTTGATGTTTTCCTGCATGCGAAAGGGAATGGCCGCGGCATCTTCCTCTCCGATCCGATAGATCGTCGGAAGCGGAAGGCCGTCGGGGCCGATCCGCCCCTGTCGTGAGGGGCCACAGGCAGCAAGAATGGTCAGGCCAAGACCAAGAAGTGCAGTGCGTCGCAGCATGTGTCACCCTTCAGTTACGGCGCGAGTCCTTAGCGCCTGTCCCTTGGCATGACAAACACGTATCGGCAAGCTTCGGCCGAAATGACGTTTCTTTGAATTGGAGAGCGGTCCGGTTATTCTTTACTTTTCGATACAGGCGAAGCATCCGGGTGCAAGGCATTCGTTCACGGAGATCAGGATGACAAAAGACAACAAGGGCACCGGGGTCAACCGGCGCAGGTTCCTCGCGGGGACAGCAGCAGTTCTGGGCAGCAGCGTCGCGACTGGTGCAATGGCTCAGACGATGAACAATTCGACTGAGATGGAAACGGCGGTCACGTCGAACATCCGCCGCAATATCTCGAGCTTCCGGACCCTCGACTGGCAGCCGTATTTCTCGAGCCTGCGGAACGGCGCGATCCTGTGCGACATCCAGTCGCGGGCGCTGCATTTCTGGTCCGAAGACCAGAGTGTCTATCGGCTTTACCCGTCCAGCGTGCCCCTGACCGACGACCTTACCCGTCTGGGCGAGACCGAGGTGACCCAGAAAGTGGTGAACCCGCCGTGGCGCCCCACGCCCTCGATGCGTCAGCGCAACCCCGAATGGCCGGAATTCGTGGCAGGCGGCGACCCGATGAACCCGCTTGGACCGCTTGCCCTGTATCTGTCGTGGCAGTTCTACCGCATCCACGGCACGCATGACACGCGCAAGATCGGCCGGCGTTCGTCGAATGGCTGCATCGGTCTTTACAACGAACATATCACCGAACTGTTCGATCTGGTGAAGGTCGGCACGCAGGTCCGGCTGATCTGATCGGGCAAGCTTCCGAAACAGGAAACGGGGGGGGGGGGGGTGGGCGCCCCCC
>JAFIEN010000416.1 GCA_020832515.1 Rubellimicrobium sp.
GGTCGAGGGGCTGACCCGGTCGCTCGGCGTGGCCTTCGGCCCCGACGGCATCCGCGTCAACGCCATAGCACCGGGGGCGGTGATGACGCCGCGGCAGATGCAGATGTGGCATACCGAGGAAACGAAGGCCCGCCTTGTCGGCCTGCAGGCGATCAAGGCCGACGTGACCGAGGCGGATATCGCCGACGCCTGCCTGTTCCTGTGTTCCGACGATGCGGGCCGGATCACCAAGCAATGCCTTGTGGTGGACGGGGGCCTGCGGTGACCGGGCGCTTCGACGGGCTGACCGTTGGTCTGAACCCCTATGGCCTGACCTATACGCTGGGCCTTCAGGGCGCGGGCACACCGCGCGCGAACCCCGATCCGCAGGGGCTGGACGGCTTCGTCGCCATCGCGCAGCGCATCGGCGCACGCATGATCGACCTGCACGGGCCCTGGCTGACCGGGCTGGACAGGGGCGGCCTTGCCGCGCTCAAGGACCGGCTTGCCGCCGCCGGCCTGACGCCGGTGGTCAGCGCCGGCCTGCCCCATGCCGCGGTCGAGCAGGCGCTGGCCGCTGCCGCCGCCCTTGGTGCGAAGGTCGTGCGCACCGCGCTGACCACCGTCCTGTGCGGCGACCGCGCCGCCCGCGCCGACTGGGACGAAACGGTCGCCCGCCTGCGGGCCGACCTGATCCGGCTGGCCCCCATGGCCCGCGACCTTGGCCTGACGCTGGCCATCGAGAACCATCAGGATTTCACAGCCGAGGAACTGCTCACCTTCTGTGAAGATGCGGGCGAGGGGCTGGGCATCTGCCTTGACACCGGCAACAGCTTTCCTGTGGCCGAGGCACCCCTGCCCTTCGCGGCCAAGGTCGCCCCCCGGATCGCGCATGTCCATCTCAAGGATTACCGCATCCAGATGACGACCGAAGGCTACCGCCTTGTCCGCTGCGCCATCGGCGACGGGGCGGTGCCGGTGGCCGAGGTGCTCGACATTCTCCTGGCCGCGCGCCGCCCGCTGACCGCCTCGCTCGAGCCTGCAGCACTCGAGGCGCGGCATGTGCGGCTGTTCACCCCCGGCTGGTGGCAGGGCTATCCGCCGATCGACGCGCCCCGCCTTGCCGCCGCCCTGCTGGCCGCGCAGGCAAACCGCCTGCCCCAGGATGCCGACTGGCGCACGCCGTGGGAACGCGGGGCCGCGCCTGCCGAGATCGTGGCCTATGAGGTCGCGATGATGGAACGCAGTGCGGCGAACATGCGCGCGCTCGGGATCATGGAGTGACGGGGATGGACAGATACCTTGCCGGCAAGATCGCGCTGGTCACCGGATCGGGCCGGGGCCTTGGCCGGGCGATGGCCGACCGGCTGGCGGAACTTGGCGCCGACGTGGCGCTGCACGACATGGACGACAGCCAGCCCGGCAAATATGGCGAGGCCGCCGACATGGCCGAGGTTGCCGCACGGATTGCCCGCCACGGCACCCGCGTGACGCATGCCTTCGCCAATATCGGCGATGCCGCCGCCGTCGCCGCGATGAAGAACCATGTCGAGGCCGCGCTTGGCCCCGTCGACATCCTTGTCAACTGCGCCGGCGGCGACATCGGGGTCAGCGGCGCCAAACCCGTGCCCAACAACGCGCTCGACATCGCGATGGAGGACATCGCCTTCGAGGCCAACAACAACCTCATCGGCACGATGATCGTCTGCCAGACCTTCATGCGCCCGATGCGCGACCGGGGCGCAGGCGCGGTGGTCAACATCGCCTCGGCCGCCGCCCATATGGGCTGCACGAACGAGGCGACCTATGCCACGCTGAAGGCTGCGGTGGTGCATTACACCCGCTGCCTCGCCCTCGAGATGCGCCCCCATGGCGTGCGGGTGAACGCAGTCAGCCCCGGCCCCTCCAGGACCGCCCGCTTCGTCGCCAGCCGCGTGACCGATCCCGCGATGATGGAGACCAACGCCTCGTTCCTGCGCTATGCCGACCCGGCCGAGATCGCCGATGTGGTGGCCTTTCTTGTCGGCCCGCAGGCGCGGTTCGTCCACGGACAGGTGATCCGCGTGGACGGGGGGCTGACGCTGTTTCCGGGCTGACGGCAGGCCCGTGCGGTATCCGGCCAAGGTCGCCGAAGACCGCGTTGTCGCCGGTCGTCGGGTCGGTCCGGTGAAGCAGGGCCGCGCAGGCTGCGCCACGGGTGTCGCCGGCCGCGGACAAGCGGCGTGCCCCCGCAGCAAAGCGTGCCAACGCGCCGGATATCGACCCAGACCCCCCCACGAGATCGCCCTGCCGGACGCCGAACGGCAAGGGGGGATCACCCCGCCTCGCCGGCGGGGGCCGCCCTTCGATGACGTGCATGTCCGACAGGCACATCGCGGTCGGGCCGCAAGGCAGTTTGCCCCCCGCGCTTATCGCACGGCCATTGCACCAGAGGCGATTTCGATGATCTCCGAGGTGATCGCCTCTTGCCGCATCCGTCGTGCCAGGGCTTCCAGGACCCCCAGTTCCTCGTCGATCTGGCGCGAGGCCGCGGCCATGGCGGCCATCCGCGCCTCGTTCTCGGCGACAAAGGCCCGCAGCGCTGCGCGGGTCATCAGCGCGTGCAGCCGGTCAAGGCCGAGGCTTGTCGCCAGCTCGTCCGCAGGCAGGTTTGCCAGCGGTGCGGCGCGAAGGGACGCGCCCTGCTCGGGCACCAGCGGGAACAGCGCAAGCCGCTCCACATGCCCCCGTCCCCGCGTCCAGACCGTGTGGACGACCGACACCGCCCGCAGGTCGCCTTGGGCAAAGACCGCCCCAAGCACCTGATCGGCGAATTTCGGCAGGCTGGCAGACCGCGACGGCATCGCGGCGGACCAGACCGGGACAAGGCCGCGACCGGCGGCAATGGCCGCCCCCCTGCTGCCGATCAGGAACAGGTCGCGGCCGGCCCGGTTCGTCTCCACCGCGTCCAGCACCCGCTCGGAAAACCCGCCGACGAAGCCCTGCTCGGCGCAGAACGCCACCACCGCCGGGCGCCCGGGCAAGATGTCGCCCTCCACGGCGATCCCTGCCATGGCCTGGGCAAGGGCATCGCCCAGACTGTCGGCGTAGCCCTCGACCGCGGCGATCTGGGCGCAGGCGGTGCGGGCGCGCGCGCCGGCGATCCCGGTCATGGGGCGGGCGCCGCCCCCCCCTTGGCGGATGCCGTAGCTCCGGCGGGCCACTTAGGGGGGCGCCATAGCCATCGCCCCCCCCGCCCGCCCCC
>JAFIEN010000417.1 GCA_020832515.1 Rubellimicrobium sp.
GATGCGATGGTGCAGTGGTGGTATGGCCACAATGCCGTGGGCTTTTTCCTGACGGCGGGCTTCCTGGGCATGATGTACTATTTCGTGCCCAAGCAGGCGAACCGGCCGGTCTATAGCTACAAGCTGTCGATCATCCACTTCTGGGCGCTGATCTTCCTCTACATCTGGGCGGGGCCCCACCACCTGCACTATACGGCGCTGCCCGACTGGGCCTCGACGTTGGGGATGGTGTTCTCGATCATCCTGTGGATGCCCAGCTGGGGCGGCATGATCAACGGCCTGATGACGCTTTCGGGCGCATGGGACAAGATCCGCACCGACCCGGTGCTGCGGATGATGGTGATCAGCCTCGGCTTCTACGGCATGTCGACCTTCGAAGGGCCGATGATGTCGATCCGGGCGGTCAACTCGCTGTCGCACTACACCGACTGGACCATCGGCCACGTGCATTCCGGCGCGCTTGGCTGGAACGGGATGATCACCTTCGCGGCGCTGTATTTCCTCACACCGCGCCTGTGGAACCGCGAGCGGCTGTACAGCATCGCGCTGGTCAACTGGCACTTCTGGCTCGCCACGATCGGCATCGTTCTCTACGCCGCCTCGATGTGGGTCACGGGGATCATGGAAGGCCTGATGTGGCGCGAGGTCGATGCGCAGGGCTTTCTCGTGAACTCCTTCGCCGACACGGTCTCGGCAAAGTTCCCGATGTATGTGGTGCGCGCGCTGGGCGGTGTCCTCTATCTCGCGGGGGCGTTCATCATGGTCTTCAATCTCTGGATGACGGCTTACGGCAAGGAACGCTCCACCGCTGCCGCCATCGCCACGCCGGCCGAATAGGAGGACGGATCATGGGACTCCTGGACAAGCACAAGATCCTTGAAACCAACGCGACGCTTCTGCTGGTGGGCAGCCTCGTCGTGGTCTCGATCGGCGGGATCGTGGAGATCGCCCCGCTCTTCTACCTCGAGAACACGATCGAGGATGTCGACGGCGTGCGCCCCTATTCGCCGCTCGAACTGGCGGGGCGTGACATCTACATCCGCGAGGGTTGCTACGTCTGCCACAGCCAGATGATCCGCCCCATGCGCGACGAGGTGGAACGCTACGGCCACTACTCGCTTGCGGCCGAGTCGCGCTATGATCATCCGTTCCAGTGGGGCTCGAAACGGACCGGGCCCGATCTGGCGCGGGTCGGCGGGCGCTATTCGGACGAATGGCATGTCCAGCACCTGATCAACCCCAAGTCCATGGTCGAGGAATCGATCATGCCGCCCTACGGCTTTCTGATGAACAACATGCTGACCGGGCAGTACATGGACGATCTGTTGCGCACCCATCGCAGGGTCGGCGTGCCCTATGATGACGAGATGATCGCCAGTGCCCGGGCCGATTTCGTGGCCCAGGCCGATCCGGACGGCAATCACGACCACGGCGCATTGCTTGACCGCTATCCCGGTGCCGTCATCAGCAATTTCGACCGCCAGCCGGGTGTGAGCGAGATGGACGCGCTCGTGGCCTATCTGCAGATCCTGGGCACGATGGTCGATTTCTCGACCTTCACGCCGGATCCAACTCGTTAGGGGGCAGGCGTGGAGACGACGTCCTTGCTGCAGCAGATCCGTGACAACTGGCTTCTGGTGTTCCTGTTCACGCTGTTCATCGTGGTGGTTCTCTGGGCGTTCCGGCCCGGCAGCCGCGAGACGCATCGTGACGCCGCGTCGCTGCCATTCCGCAATGAAGACAGGCCCGCGCCCGACCGGCCCGACGATGCCTCCTCTGATGAAAAGGACAGGTCATGAGCAAGAAGCCTGAAAAGAACACCGGCCAGAACGAGGTCGAAACGACCGGCCACATCTGGGACGGGGTCGAGGAGCTGAACAACCCCCTGCCGCGCTGGTGGGTCTGGGTCTTCTACGCCACCATCGTCTGGGGGGTGATCTACACGATCTTCTATCCGGCCTGGCCGCTGGTCACGCAGGCCACGCAGGGCCTTCTGGGCTTTTCCACGCGCGACAGGGTGGCCCAGGATATCGCCCGGGTCGAGGATGCCAATGCCGAACTGACCGAGCGTCTGACGTCGGTCGATCTGGCCAGCCTTTCGGACGACCCCGAACTTCATCGCTTCGCGATCAACGGCGGCGGCGCGGTGTTCCGGGCGCATTGCTCGCAGTGCCACGGTGCGGGCGCCAACGGCGTGCAGGCGGGCGGCTTTCCCAGCCTGATCAACGATGACTGGCTTTGGGGCGGCGCGATCGACGAGATCGCCTATACCGTCACCAACGGCGTGCGCAACGAACAGTCGCCCGATGCGCGCTGGTCGCAGATGCCGGCCTTCGGCCAGATCCTTGCCCGCGACGAGATCCTTGCCGTGGCGCATCATGTCCGCGCGATCTCGCAGCAGGAGCATGATGCGGATCTGGCCGCGATCGGCTACGAGGTCTTCATGGACAATTGCGCCAGCTGCCACGGCGACGAGGGGCTTGGCAACCGCGACATGGGCGCCCCGAACCTGACCAATGCGGTCTGGCAATACGGCGGCAGCCTCGAGACGATCATCCAGACGGTCACCTATTCGCGCTTCGGTGTCATGCCCGCCTTCGCCGAGGAATGGCGCGTGGGCAGCGGCCTGACCCAGGCGCAGATCAACGCCGTCGCCGCCTATGTCCACCAGCTTGGCGGAGGCGAATAGGCCGGATCATCGCGCGGCCCCTCCCTTTCCGCGCGATCCCTGGGGCGGCACTGCGGTGCCGCCCCCTTTCTGCGCCCCGCAGCCGCGCGCCGGGGCGGCTGCCCGCCCCTGCGACAAAACCCCTTGATCCACGTCAATGCGGTTGTGTGCCATGATGGGCACAAGGACTTAGCCAGATACCGGGACCATCATGAGCCAGCAAGACAGCCCGCCATCGCTTTACGCCGCCCGCATCCCGGTCTTTCCGCGCCGGGTCAGCGGCAACTTCCGCAATCTCAAGTGGATCATCATGGCGGTGACGCTGGGCATCTACTACATCACCCCGTGGATCCGCTGGGACCGTGGCCCGGAACTGCCCAACCAGGCGGTGCTGCTCGATCTGGGCGGACGGCGCTTCTACTTCTTCTGGATTGAGATCTGGCCGCATGAATTCTATTTCGTGGCGGGCCTTCTCATCATGGCGGGGTTGGGGCTGTTCCTGTTCACCTCGGCGCTGGGCCGGGTCTGGTGCGGCTATGCCTGCCC
>JAFIEN010000418.1 GCA_020832515.1 Rubellimicrobium sp.
CGGCCAGAACACGGATGCGGTTCTTGCGCATCTTGCCTGCCGTATGTGCGATGATCTCATGGCCGTTTTCCAGCTCGACCCTGAATGTCGCATTCGGCAGGAGTTCCTTCACGACGCCAGGAAATTCGAGCAGTTCTTCCTTGGCCATGGTTTCTCCTTGTTCACGCGCCCCGAAAAAGGCGGGCGCGCCCGGCATATGCGCCCCCCGGCCCATGATTTCAAGCGCTAATCACGCAAGCGCCTGCGTCACAAGCCGTCCCACGCGCCCGTCCTGTTCCGGCCAATGGGCAAAGTTGCCCACCTGCCCGGTCGCGCGGGGGGCGGCGATGGCGGACGGGTCGACCTCGGCCACGACGGGGCCGTGCCGGTCGGTTTCGCCTTGCGCCACGATCCCGTCGGGGGGAAGCCCGTGGTCCGGCGGGCAGAAGAGGCCCGCCCGGCCTGTCGAGCGGTCGATGATCTCGCATTCGGGCCGTGGCCCGACAAGCGGGGCCTGCACGATCAGGCACTGGTTCTCGATCGCGCGGGCGCGGCACGACTGGCGCACGCGGGTCTGGCCGGCGGGCAGGTCGGTGCAGGAGGGGACAAGGATCATGTCCGCCCCCGCCTCGCAGAGCGCGCGGGAAAACAGGGGAAACTCGCTGTCATAGCAGATCAGGACGCCGATCTTGCCAAGGGCGGTGTCGAACAGGCGCAACTCGTCGCCCGGGGTCATGGCCATCTCGTTGCGCTCATAGGGCGTCAGGATCAGCTTGTCCTGATGCACGACAGCGCCCGAGGGGCTGACCAGCCAGGCCCGGTTGACCACGCCGCGATCCGTCGCCATCGGCCCGGTGCCGCCAAGGATATGGCAGCCATGCGCCTTGGCCAGATGCACCATCTGGTCCACCCAGGACTGTGCCCGTTCCGCCGCCAGATCCCGCCATTCAAGCGGGCTGCGCGAGGGCATGTTGCCCAGAAGTGCCGCCTCGAGGGCGGCATATTCCGGCAGGACGACGAGATCGGCGTCGGCCTCTTCAAGCAGCTTGTCCAGCTTGTCCCGATGCGGAGCCCAGCCGGGCAGGTGGTCGATCTGATAGGCGACGGCGGCGATCTTCACAGTGATTTCCCCCAGAATTGCATGGGCTTGGGCATTTCCTCGGTCTGGCCAAGGTCTTTCCAGCGGTATTCGGTCATGACACCCTCAAGCCGCGTGTATCCCCGCGTGCGCCAGAAGGTATCGAGAGGGCGGTAGCTTGCGGGGCGCAAGGGGTGATCGGCTGGGCGGACGACCGAGCAGAAGGTCACATAGCTGCGCCCCAAGGCGCGGGCGTGATCCTCGCGGTGGTCGAAAAAGGCATGACCCGCGCCCTGGCCCCGGTATTCGGGCAAGAGCACGCTTTCGGCACAGTAGAAGATCGTCGTCAGGTCCCGCCCCGCAAAGGCCGCGCCGAATTCCGCGGCGTGGTCCTCCATCGGCGTGCCGGTCGAGGCGCCCACGATCCGCGCCCCGTCGAAGGCCCCGACAAGAACCGTGCGCGGATTGTCGCGGTAGCTGGCAAGGTAGCGGCGTTCGTAATCGAGATCGCCGTCGTAAAGATAGGGCCAGTCGCGGAACACCTTGATCCGAAGCGCGGCCAGATCGTCGAGCGCGCTTTCGACCTCGGGCCCGCGCAGGGTTCGGAAGGCAAGTGTCATGACACCTGTTTCAGCCAGTCGGCCAGGTTGTAATAGGTCGTCACGCGCGAAATCAGGCCGTCACGGATATCGAAGAAGGCCCCGCCGGGCAGGCGGTAGGTCTGGCCCTTCGCCTCGGGCAGGCCGGGGTCGGTTGCCAGATACGTGCCGTTCACGGTGAATTCCGCCGCACCACGCGCGCCGCCTGCGGCCGAGAACAGAACCATGTCGGTCAGTTCCTCGCGGTAGCAGCGGGTCATGTGGGCATTGAATTCGGCGAAGGCCGCCTTGCCGTGGCGCACTTGTCCTTCGTTGACGTGATGCGCAAGGTCGTCAGTGACGCAGGCCAGCATCCCGTCGGTATCGCCTGCATTGAAGGCGGTATAGTAGCGGGCAAGGATTTCGGTGGCGTCGGTCATTGCGTTCCCTCGGGTTGCGTGGCGCTGCGGGGTGGTCCCCAGCGGTCTGTCAGTCGCTGCATGATCATGTCGCGCGTCTTGCGGTAACTGGCAAGCCGCTCTTCGCGGGTTTCGCCCAGGCCCGTGGGGTCGAGGATCGGCCAGTATTCCACGTCGAGGTGATAGAACCGCGTCAGATCCAGCGCGCGCCGCTGGCTGGCGGGGGAAAGCGCAAGGATCAGGTCGAAAGAGGACAGATCGTCCCCCCATTGTTCCATCGCGTCGAAGGAGCGGACCCGATGCCGCTCAAGCTCGACCCCGATTTCCTTGCAGACCGTCACGGCGAAACCGTCGATCTCGAGGTCGTCCTTCACGCCCACCGACTGGATGTAGCATTCGGTACCATAAAGCTTTTTCATGATCGCCTCGGCCATCGGGGACCGCACGGCATTATGGTCGCAGCAAAACAGCACCGACTGGGGCAGAGGCTGGGGCAAGTGATCGTGGCCCTCTGGCGCCTCCACCCCCGTCACCCCCCGAAATGCAGGACGCAGATCAGGGTGAAAAGGCGCCGGGCGGTGTCGGTATCGACCTCGGCCTTGCCCTCGAGCCGTTCCTGAAGCACCCGCGCGCCTTCGTTGTGGATGCCGCGCCGGGCCATGTCGATCGTCTCGATCTGGCTGGGGGGCAGCGATTTGACAGCGGTGAAATAGCTTTCGCAGATCTGGGAGTAATCCTTCACAACCTGCCGGAACGGCCCGAGCGAGAGGTGAAACTCGGCCGCCGGCCCCTCGTCCTCGGTCCGGATGTCGAAGACAAGCCGCCGGTCGCGGATGGACAGCGCAAGGCGATAGGGCCCGACCGGCAACTCGCGCCCCTCGCGCGCGGGCAGGGCAAAGCTGTTGTGTTCCAGCAGGTCGTAGATCGCGACCTTGCGCTCCTGCTCGATCTCGGGCGTGGGGGGCGGCAGGCCGCTGTCGTCGAGCGTGATGGCGATGATCCGGGTCATGGTGCCCCCCGGTTCAGCCGGTCCAGCCGCGCCCGGACCGACAGCCCGTGCGCCTGAAGGCTTTCGGACCGGGCAAGCCGTTCGGCGGCGGGGCCGATGGCCGTCAGCGCCTCGGGGGTCATCTTCGCCAGCGTCGTTCGCTTGAGGAA
>JAFIEN010000419.1 GCA_020832515.1 Rubellimicrobium sp.
GTTCTGGCACCATCCGCCAGGCAAGTTGCGCCTGCGAGTAATGCTCCCCCGAATGTGGCTTCGGTGCGTCCTTCGCCTTCGCCCGGGCGATCCGTTCCTCGATCGCGCGCAGGCGCGCGGCGGGATCGGTGCCGGTGTCAGGATCGGACACGTCCTTGCCCCTTCCGTGGTCGCACGTTTGCTATGCGCAGGGGGGGCGTGAGTCAAGCACCCGGTTTCCGCGCCGCAGCGACAGTTTTGGCGTTGGATTCATTGAGTATTTGAACCAAAGCGAAGGGCAGGCGCAAAGTCCTCGTGCTGGGTGGCGGGCTGCAGGTCGGGCCGTGGATATTCAACCTTGCGGTTGACGGTTGCCATGCACGAGGCGCATGAGATGGCGATGACAGCGCCGCTCGACACCGTCTTTGCCGCCCTTTCGGACCCGACCCGGCGGGCCATCCTGCAGATGCTGCTTGAGGATGACATGGCGGTGACCGATGTGGCCCATCCGTTCGAGATGTCGCTTGCGGCGATCTCGAAGCATCTTCAGGTTCTGGCCGAGGCGGGACTGATCAGTCAGGAAAAGCGCGGCCGGGTGAAGTGGTGCAAGCTCGAGCCCGACGGGCTGCGCGAGGCCTCGGTCTGGATGCAGGGGTTCGGGCTCATGGGGGGGATCGACCTCGATGCCTTCGAACGGTTCCTCGAGGTGGAACTCGGTTCAGCAGATCCAGTCGCGGGCGCGGTCCTTCAGGAGTGACAGGAAGGCCTGCACCTTGGGCGAGCGGTGCAGGTCGACATGCGTGACCAGCCAGAGCGGGACGGTCCAGTCCTCCTTCATGGGCAGGGCATCGTGCAGGTCGTCGCGACCGTGGCGTTCGTGCAGCGGCAGGAAACCGATCCCGGCACCGGCGATCACCGCATCCTGCAAAGATCCGTTGTCCATGGTGCGGAAGGTCATCCGTTCGCGCGGGACACGGGCCAGAAGCCAGCGGTTGAAGGGCGCGCGGCTTTCGGAATTGTCATGCCCCACGAACCAGTGGTTCACAAGGTCGGCCTCGTCCGCCGGAAGGCCGTAGCGTGCGACATAGGCATCCGCCGCGACAAGAGACATCCGCAGCCGGGCGAAGGGCTGGACCACGTTGTCAGGCTGCTGCGGGGCCGTTCCCGCCCGGATCGCCACATGCGCTTCGCCATATTCGAGGCGGAACAGGCGATCCCCGGTCAGGTAGCGGATCGTCACCCCGTCATGGGCGCGCTGGAAATCGGCCAGAACGGGGGTGATCAGCGGTGACAGCCCCACGAGCGAGGTCACCACAAGTTCGCCGCCGATGCCCTGACCGCGCCCCTTGATACGACCGGCAAGCTGGGCGAACTGGTCGTCGGTGGCGGCGGCGACCTGCATCAGGTCAGAGCCTGCCTCGGTCGCCGTATAGCCGCGCGCGTGGCGCTGGAACAGCTTGACGCCCAGACGTTCCTCGAGCGCATCGACATGGCGGATGACGGTGGCATGATGGACGCCCAGCACCTCGGCCGCGCCCGAGACGGTGCCAAGGCGGGCGACCTGATAGGCGGTGCGGATCTCGTCCCAGTTGTCCATGCCGGCGGTGTCCGTGTTCCTGCGGGAACCTTGAATGTGCGAATTTCAACAGAGCTTCGGCAGAATACGCTGATGGCGTTCGCTGGTGCAATAAGAAAACCGCTCCCTCTGCCCGGTTCCCGGCGGCCGACCGATCATCGCCATCAAGAACACAGCAGGGCGCCTTCGACCTGCGCCCCGCGCTGGCACCTGCCCAAAGCGCGCGCGCCGGGGCGGCCATGGCCGGGTTGCGGGACGTGGGTGCCTGCGTTGCCGCCGGCGCCCTTGCAGGCTTGACAGAAAGGGCATCCTGCGGCCCAATCGGCACATGAAGATCACGCGCGAGACAGAAGACGAACTTGTGCTGGAGTCGCAGCCCTGGCTGGTCGGTCTTTTCATGATCGTGCTGATCGTCGGCACATTCGGCGTGGGCCTCAACATGATCCTGTCGGAGGGGGACTGGAACGGCCTGTTCCTGATGGGGGCGGGCCTGTCCACCGGGGGTCTGTGCTTTGCCTTCCTTGTCGAACGGACGCAGATCTGGGCGGACCGGCGGAGCGACACGCTGGCCTATCGCCGCCAGACCGTGTTTCGCAAGACGGAGGACAGGGTCGCGTTGTCTTCGGTCCTTGCGGCGGATGTGGAAAGCCGTCGCAGCAAGAACGGGTCGGTCAACCGGTTGACGATCCTGATCAAGGACGACGCGGTCGGAAAGGTCGCCATCGGCTCGGTCTGGGTTTCGGGGGGCGGGCCTGCGCGGGCGGCGCGTGCGATCAACCGCTGGCTGGGGGTCGAGACGCATCCCTCCTTCCCGTTCCGGATCTGAGGGCGGCAGGCCCCGGGGTTGACTCCGTGCCCGTCGGTCAAGTAGAGCGCGCCCACAGCCGGATTGCATCAGCTTTCCGGTCCCCGGATGCCGGGGATCGCCGTCCGTCAGCGCAGATGCGCCCACGGGCGCCTTTGTGCTTTGTCGCGGGGCCCTTATATCGGGCCCGGGGTGAAACGGTCGGGAAAGGGCCTGAGCATGTTCGAGACGCTGTCAGAACGCCTCTCCGGTGTCTTCGACCGGCTGACCAAGCAGGGCGCGCTCTCCGAAGCCGACGTGACCACCGCGCTGCGCGAGGTTCGGGTGGCGCTGCTGGAGGCCGATGTCTCGCTTCCCGTGGCGCGCGATTTCATCAAGGCGGTCGAGAAGAAGGCGACCGGGGCGGCGGTCACGAAATCGGTGACGCCCGGCCAGCAGGTCATCAAGATCGTCCATGACGAGCTTGTGCGCACGCTGACGGGCGAAGGCGATCCCGGCGCGCTGAAGATCGACAACCCGCCCGCGCCGATCCTGATGGTCGGCCTGCAGGGCTCGGGGAAAACCACCACCACCGCCAAGCTGGCCCGCCGCCTGAAGGAACGCGAGGGCAAGCGGGTGCTCATGGCGTCCCTGGACACGAACCGTCCGGCGGCGATGGAACAGCTTGCGATCCTGGGCACCCAGATCGGCGTGGACACCCTGCCGATCGTCAAGGGCCAGACGGCGGTGCAGATCGCCAAACGCGCGCAGCAGCAGGCCACCCTGGGCGGTTATGACGTGTTCGTGCTGGACACCGCCGGGCGGCTGCACATCGACGACGTGCTGATGGACGAGGTGCAGGCGGTGCGC
>JAFIEN010000420.1 GCA_020832515.1 Rubellimicrobium sp.
CCGCCGCGCCGGGCTGAAATTGGCCAATTTCAGCCTGGTCCGCCGAAATTGCCAATTTCGGCGCATCCCTCACAGCCAGCGGTCGCGCCCGGTTCCTACCGCATCGGCCAGCCGCGCAAAGCCCCCTTCCTCAAGCCGCGCGTCGAGGCCCCGGATGATCTCGTCCACCAGCCCCAGCCCGCGATAGATCAGCCCCGTGTAAAGCTGCAGCGCCGAGGCGCCCGCCCGGATCTTCTCCCAGGCCTGGTCGACCGAGGCGATCCCGCCCACGCCGATCAGCGGCAGGTCGGTCATCGTGGAAAGCTGCGCCAGAACGCGGGTGGATTTTTCGAACAAGGGTTGGCCGGAAAGGCCTCCAGCCTCGCTCCGGCTTTCACTTTTCAGACCTTCGCGCGAAATCGTCGTATTCGTCGCGATCAGCGCATCCACCCCGCCGGTCCGGGCAACCTCGGCCACATCGGCGAGTTCCTCCGGCGTCAGGTCCGGCGCGATTTTGACAAAAATCGCGATTGGCCGGGGCAGCCGGGCATTGGCCTCGGTCACCGCCTCGAGGATCGCGGCCAGCGCCGCCTTGCCCTGCAATTCGCGCAGCCTCTCGGTATTGGGCGACGAGACATTGACCGTCGCGAAATCCAGATCCGCCCCGCAGCGCGCAAGGACCGTCGCGAAATCCGCCCGCCGGTCGGCGCTGTCCTTGTTGGCGCCAAGGTTCAGCCCCAGCACCATGCCGCGCGGCCGCGCCGCGAGCCGCGCCGCCACCACCTCCATCCCGTCGTTGTTGAAGCCGAAGCGGTTGATCACCGCCCCGTCTTCGCTCAGCCGGAAAAGGCGCGGGCGGGTATTGCCGTTCTGCGGCCGTGGTGTCACGCCGCCTGCTTCGACGAAGCCGAAGCCGATCCGTGCGAGGGGCCCCAGGGCCACGGCATTCTTGTCGAACCCCGCCGCCAGACCCAGCGGATTGGGCAGGTCCAGCCCCGCCACCTGCACCCGCAGCCGGTCCGAGGTGATCGGCGGATGGCGCGGCCCGAGGCCCGCATTCAGCCCCTTCAGCGCCAGCCCATGCGCCGTCTCGGGGTCGATCCGCCTGAGCAGCGCCAGCCCCGCCTGATCGACCCAGCCCATCACACCTCCGGAAAGCGGTGGACGCCGTCCACCAGCGGCAGGGGCGCATGGCCCGCGATATCGGCCAGGCGCAGCGGCGCGTGAAGATGCGGAAACAACGCGCCGCCGCGCGACGCCTCCCACTTCAGGGCGGGGCCGAAGGTCGCGGCCTCGGCCCAGGCAAGGATCAGTCCGTCCTCCCCGGCAAAGTGGCGGGCCGCCGTTTCGGCCATCTGCCCCGAGGTCGAAAAATGGATGAACCCGTCGGCCAGATCGACTGGCGCACCGGCGGTTTCGCCCCGCTCCCTTAGCTCGGCCCATTCCGGGGCGCGAAGGATCTTGTAGATCAGCATGGCTTCTGATGCCGCTGCCCGTGCGCCGGGTCAAGCCTCCGGTTCGAGTCGCCCGCACAGCCACGAGGTCGGGCCACCATGTCGGGCTTCCGGGGCGGATCGACACAGGATCCCGGGCCGGCAAGACGAAGGGGGCACCGCATTCAGTCGGTCTTGCGCGTCTCTGCCCATTCCCATGGACGTGTATAGGCACCGAGCGCCTTGACCACTTCGTCATCCGTCACCTTGCCCGTGCGGATCAGCTGTGCGACCAGCCCGCGCTTCTTGTCCTCGATCACTTCCGAAACCTCGGCGGCCACATCCGCATTGGCCAGCGCCGCGTTGTAGACGCGCCGGATCGCAAGGCGGCGCAGGTCGGGCTTGAAGATCTTGCCCACTGCGGTCTTGGGCAGTTCGGGCAGAATCTCCAGATGCCTGGGATGGGCGGCGCGCTCGTGGACATGATCCCTGGCATAGGCGATCAACTCGGCCTCGGGCACGCGCGCGCCTGCCACCAGTTCGACATAGACGCATGGCACCTCGCCCGCATGGGCATCGGGCTGGCCCACGGCACCGGCAAAGGCGACAGCCGGGTGGCCGGCAAGCGCCTCCTCGATCCCGGCCGGGTCGATGTTGTGCCCGCCCCGGATGATCAGGTCCTTGGCCCGACCGGTGATCCAGAGATACCCGTCCGGGTCCATCCGCCCAAGATCGCCGGTGCGCAGGAAAAGCGGCTGGCCATCCGGGCCGGGGTAGAAGAGGTCGCGGTTCCTGTCCGCTTCGGTATAGGTCCGGCCTGCATTGACGCCGGGGGAGGAGATGCAGATCTCGCCCACATGATCGGCATCGCAGTCCATCTCCGTGGCCGGGTCGATGATGCGCACGCGGGTATAGGGGAAGGGAATGCCGACCGAGCCGATCTTCTTTTCACCCTCCGGCGGGTTGATCGAGACAAGACAGGTCGCCTCGGTCAGGCCGTAGCCTTCGCAGATCGTCACACCCGCCGCCGTCTCGAACCGCCTGTAAAGCTCGACCGGCAGGGGCGCCGAGCCGCAGAAGGCCAGTTTCAGCGACGAGATATCGGCATTGACGGGGCGCTGCATCAGGGCCGACATGGCCGTGGGCACGGTGATCAGGAAGGTCACCTTGTAGCGTTCGATCAGCTTCCAGAAATTGTCGAAGACGCCCTCTCCGCGATAGCCCTGCGGGGTGGGAAAGACGATATGGGCGCCCGAAGACAGCGAGGCCCCGATGCAGACCACGGCCGCGAAGACATGGAACATCGGCAGGGGCACCATCATCGTATCTGTTTCGCGGAACAGAAGGCGGTGGCCGATCCAGGCGTTGTAGATGATCCCCGAATAGCGATGCTGGGCGACCTTGGGCATGCCCGTGGTGCCGCCGGTATGGAAATAGGCGGCGACCCGGTCGCCCGTCGTGTCGGCGAAGGCAAGCATGGCGGGTTGCCGGGCGATCTCGGCGTTGAAGTCCAGCACGCGGGCCTTGTGCGATACCGTGTTGCGTGGCCGGATCAGCGGCACGATCAGCCGTTTGAGTCCCGACAGGTAACGCACCAGATCGACCTCGAGCACCGTCGTCACATCCGGTGCGAGCGCCACCGCGCGGGCCACTTTCTGCGCCACATCCGTCTTGGGAAAGGCGCGCAGGGTGACGACGACCTTCGCCCCCGTCTCGCGCAGGATGGCGGCGATCTGTTCGGGTTCCAGAAGCGGGTTGATCGGGTTGACGATGCCGGCGACCTGCCC
>JAFIEN010000421.1 GCA_020832515.1 Rubellimicrobium sp.
GGCCTCCATCCTCGGCTGAAACCGCCGGTCCAGCGACCAGTCCCGAGCAAAGCCTGCCTGACCCGGATAGACACCGGCGCCCATCCCGGCCAGCCATGCCGCCCCCAGAGCCGTCGTCTCGAATACCCGGGGGCGATCCACCGGGGCATCCAGAATGTCGGCCAGGAATTGCATCGTCCAGTCCGACGCGGCCATCCCGCCATCGACGCGCAACACCGCGCCCGGACCTTCGCCCTGCCAGTCGGCCTGCATCGCCTCGAGCAGGTCAAGCGTCTGGAAGCCCACGCTTTCCAGCGCCGCCCGCGCGATCTCGGCGGGCCCGGAATTCCGCGTCAGCCCAAAAATCGCACCACGCGCATCCGGATCCCAATGCGGCGCGCCCAGACCTGTGAAGGCGGGCACGACGTAGACCGATTGCCCCGGATCAGCGGCTTCGGCAAGCGCTTGGGTCTCGGACGCCGCGCGGATGATCTTCAGCCCGTCGCGCAGCCATTGCACCACGGCCCCCGCGATGAAGATCGAGCCTTCCAGCGCATAGGTCGGCCGCCCGTCAAGCTGATAGGCGATGGTGGTCAGCAACCGGTTCCGCGAGGCGACCGGCACCTCGCCCGTGTTCAGCAGCGCGAAACACCCCGTGCCATAGGTCGATTTCAGCATCCCCGGCTGGAAACATGCCTGCCCGATGGTCGCCGCCTGCTGATCGCCCGCGACACCCCGGATCGGCAGTTCCGCACCGAACAGATCGGGCCGGGTGGTGCCGAAATCGCCGGCACAATCGCGCACGTCGGGCAGCATCGCCATCGGGATGCCCAGCCGGTCGCAGATCGTCGCGTCCCAGCGCCCCTCGCGGATGTTGTAAAGCATCGTACGCGCGGCATTGGTGGCATCCGTCGCATGGACCCGGCCGCCGGTCAGCTTCCAGATCAGGAAGCAGTCGACGGTGCCGAACAGCACCTCGCCCTTCACCGCCCGCGCCCGCGCGCCCTCGACCTGTTCAAGGATCCAGGCCAGCTTCGTGGCCGAGAAATAGGGATCGAGCAGCAACCCCGTCCGTAACGTCACCTCGGCCTCGAACCCCTCGGCGCGCAGGCTGTCGCAGAGGGGGGCCGTCCGCCTGTCCTGCCAGACGATGGCATTGTAAAGGGGCGTGCCGGTCGCCTTGTCCCAGACCACGACCGTCTCGCGCTGGTTGGTGATGCCGATGGCGGCGATATCGCCGGGACCGAGGCCCGCCTTCTCGATCGCGCCCCTGCAGGTCGAGGCGACCGAGGACCAGATGTCGGAGGGGTCATGCTCGACCCAGCCCGAGCGGGGGAAATGCTGGGGAAATTCCTCCTGCGCCGTGGCGACAGGGCGCATCGTGCCGTCGAACAGGATGGCGCGGCTGGATGTGGTTCCCTGGTCGATCGCCAGAACATGGGTCATGCCGTCCCCTCCCCTTTGGTGGCGGCCGTGCGCGCGGCCATGTAACCCTCAAGCGCTGCCACCTGATCGGGCGTCATCCGCAGCCCCAGCTTGGAACGCCGCCAGAGCACATCCTCGGCCGTGCGCGCGAATTCGTGGCTGATCAGCCAGTCCACCTCGGCCCCGGTCAGGGTCGCGCCGAAGTCGGGGCCCAGATCTTCGGTGGCTTGCGCATGGCCCAGAATGATGCGGGCCTCGGTCCCGTAGGCCTTGACCAGACGCAGCGCCCAGGCCGCGGTCAGGAAGGGATAGTCCGTCGTCAGCCCCTCGACCAGCGCGTCCCGCCCCCGGACCGGGAAATCGCCGCCCGGCAGGGGAACGCCGGCGGTCCAGTCGCCCGTGCCGCCGACCAGCGGCACGAGCCTGGCCAGCGCCTTTTCGGCCAGCTTGCGATAGGTGGTGATCTTGCCGCCGAAGACGTTCAGCAAAGGTGCCGGGCCAGTGTCGAGCGACAGGACATAATCCCGCGTCGCCGCCGTCGCCGACTTGGCGCCATCGTCATAGAGCGGCCGGACGCCGGAATAGGTCCAGACGATCTGGTCACGTGTCACCGGCTTCTCGAAATACTGGCTGGCGAAGGCGCAGAGATAGTCCTGCTCGGCCCCGGTCGCCTCGGGCCTGACCGAAAGGTCCTGGTGCTCCTCATCGGTCGTCCCGATCAGGGTGAAATCCGTCTCGTACGGAATGGCAAAGATGATCCGCCCGTCGGTGCCCTGAAAGAAATAGCATTTCTCGTGGTCGTAAAGGCGCGGCACGACGATATGGCTGCCGCGCACCAGCCGGACCTTCTCGGAGGAATTGACCCTGAGCGCGCCACGGATCACATCCTCGACCCAGGGCCCGCCCGCATTGACCAGCGCCCGGGCCGTGACCTCGGACCGGCCCTCCGGCCCATCAAGCGTCACGCGCCATCCGTCAGTCGCGCGATCGGCGCTGACCACCTTGGTGCGCACCATGACCCGCGCGCCCCGCTGCGCCGCGTCGCGGGCATTGAGTGCGACCAGACGCGAATCCTCGACCCAGCAATCGGAATATTCGAAGGCGCGGCGGAAGCGTTTCTTCAGCGGCGCGCCCTCGGGCCCCCGCGACAGATCGAGCGTGCGCGTGCCGGGCAGGATCTTGCGACCGCCAAGGTTGTCATAGAGGAAAAGCCCCAGACGGATCAGCCAGGCGGGTCTGCGGCCCTTCATCCAGGGCATTGCGAAGGACAGCAGCCGCCCCGTCGGCGTATCCCCCTCGAAGCGCATGTCGGGCGCATGGGGCAGCACGAAGCGCATGGGCCATGAGATATGCGGCATGGCGCGCAGCAGCGTCTCGCGCTCGATCAGGGAGTCGCGGACAAGACGGAACTCGAAGAACTCGAGATACCGCAAACCGCCGTGAAAGAGCTTGGTCGAGGCCGACGAGGTGGCCGAGGCAAGGTCGTTCATCTCGGCCAGGCCGACGCGCAGGCCGCGTCCGGCCGCATCCCGCGCGATGCCGCAGCCGTTGATGCCGCCGCCGATGATGAAAAGGTCGAAATCCTGCTGCATGATCCCCCGCCCTGCCACTCAAGACTTGCGGCATTCGCGTGCCGAGACAAGCCGAAACCTGTTCTCGCGCGGCGACCGGCACGGGTGGCCCCGGCCCGCCCCCGCCGCACGATCGCCCGCAGAAGCGGCGGTCACGGGGACCCGTCCCCGGGGGGGGGGGGGGGGGGGGGGGGGGGGGGGGGGGGGGGGGGGG
>JAFIEN010000422.1 GCA_020832515.1 Rubellimicrobium sp.
CGCCCCCGCGCCTCATAGCCCGGCACGGCAAGGAACCAGTTCGCAAGTCCCCCCGCAAAGGCTGCCTGCCGCACCGCCGCCTCATGCCGCCCCTCAAGGCCACGCGCGTGGCACGCGATCCAGGCAAGCCCCCCGGACGTCGCCTGCAGATGCGCCCGCAATGCCGCCTCATCGACAAAGGCCGCACGCCCGATATCCCAGCGCCGCGCCTCGATCGCCCGGTCCAGCACATCGCCCGGCAGGTCCTTTGTCCGGATCAGGGCGGCCAGCGGCCCCGCCACCTCATGCGCCCGCGCCGGCGCGCCCGCCACCGCCTCGTCCACGACATCGCGCCACCATTGCAGCCGCATTTCGGCGATCATGGGCTCTTCGGTCACGAAGGGCGCCCGCGCGATCTCGAGGTTGAAGGCGTAAAGCGGAAACAGCACCTCCCGCACGGCGGGCGGCGCCGCCATCGTGGCCAGAAAACGATCGGGGTCGCCGCGTTCAACAAGGGCGGCACAGGCGGCAAGGCTCATGCGCGGCAGATAGCAGAGCCGCGCGGAAAGCCAAGGGCCTGGCCGATCTGTCCGCCTTCAGCGCGCCTCGCTGCGGGCATCGGCCTCGGCCAGGAGCCGTGCCTTCAGATCCAGCAGCGGCTGATGCGGGCAGACGGCGGAAATCTCCGAGATCGGTCCGACCTGCGGCATGGCCCGGATCCTGTCTTCGCCGTAATCCATGCAGATCGCGCCATCCTGCGGCAGACCGGCAAGGACCGCCGGCCCCTCCGCCGCCAGAATCGCGGCAAGCCGGCCGAAGGTTCCCGGCGCAAGCACGCCCCTGGCCTCGGTCGCCTCGTTCAGACCGCCCCCGAAGCGCCGCATGGTCCAGACCTCATCGGCCCGGTAGGAGATGACGACCATGCCGGAAAACGGCGTCCCCTGAGACAGCTCGATCACCGGAACCGCCCCGGCCGGAACCGCCCCGGCCGAGCCGGCGAAATCCGGGGCACAGGCCGAGATCAGCCAGAAAACCGGCAGGAACAACACTCCCCTGATCATCCGCCGACACCCTTCACCAGCACGCATACAGGCCCGAACGCAGCACCGGGCACCCTATCCTTCACGCAAGACAGCCATAAGCCCCTGGCGCAGGTTTTCATAAGCCTCGCTGTCCCGGGTGCAATCGGGAACGATATAGTCGAAACCACCCACCGGCGGCACCGCGCCGATCCCTCCCGCCTCGCCCGGGCAGATCGAGATCGCCCCATGGCGCGCCAGTGCACGCGGGCCCTCGCGGGCCAGCCATGCGGCGGCCCTGTCATAGGTGCCGGGCGCGAGTTCGGTAACGGACTGTCTCTCTCCTCCGCCCACGCCCTCCCAGCGCGTGGTGACTGCCACATCCGTGGCGAAATACCGGGTGCTTCCGCCGCCCCACTCACTGCTGCCGTAGCTGACCGAGATATAGGGCGTGCCTTCGGGCGGCAGATCGGCCGCCCCCGTGGTTTCGTCGCAGCCGCTCAGGGAAATTGCCAGCGCGGCAAGGGATACAAGGTAGATGAAACGTCCCATCCGGACCTCCCTCCAGAATCACTTGATAAAATACGACGAACAAGCGCCCGACGCGGCCATCCGTCAAGCCGGTTCCGGCAGGCCTCACCGATCCCGGCACAACTTCCAGATCACCGCATCCAGAAGCGCCTCGAAACTGGCATCCACGATATTGGCCGACACCCCCACCGTGGCCCAGCGCCGCCCCTGCCCGTCCTCGCAGTCGATCACCACGCGGGTCACCGCCTCGGTCCCGCCATTGGTGATGCGCACCTTGAAATCGACCAGCCGCATGTCGTCGATGATCGCCTGAAACGGCCCCAGATCCTTCTTGAGCGCCTGGGACAGCGCATTGACCGGCCCGGCATCCGACATGTCCTCGGCGCTTTCGTTCTTGTAGTAGCTCGTGGTCTTGCTCCCGTCCGCAAGCGCAACCGTCACCACCGCCTCGGATTCCACCACCAGCGCGCCCTTCGCATTGCGCCGCCGCTCCGAGATCACCCGGTACCGCTCCACGTCGAAGAACTGCGGCAACATCCCCAGCTCGGCCCGCGCCAGAAGCTCGAAACTAGCCTGCGCCGTGTCGTAGGAATAGCCGCGCGCCTCGCGCTCCTTGATCGCATCGAGGATCCGCGCCAGCCGCGGATCCCCCCCCTCGACCGGGAGGCCGGCCGCCGCCAGCCGCGCCCGCAGGTTCGACTGTCCCGCCTGATTCGACATCGGCACGATCCGCGCATTGCCCACCAGTGCCGGGTCGATATGCTCATAGGTCGCGGGGTCCTTGGCGATGGCGCTCGCATGCAGCCCGGCCTTGTGCGCAAAGGCGCTGGCCCCCACGTAGGGCGCCTGGCGCGAGGGCACCCGGTTCAGGATCTCGTCCAGAAGCCGCGAGGCGCGCAGAAGCCCCGCCAGCGCCTCACCCGTCACCCCGGTCGCGAACCGCCCGGCATAGGGCGCCTTCAACAGAAGCGTCGGGATCAGCGTCGTGAGATTGGCATTGCCGCAACGCTCGCCCAGCCCGTTCAGCGTGCCCTGCACCTGCCGCACCCCCGCCTCGACCGCGGCCAGCGAATTGGCCACCGCCTGCCCCGTGTCGTCATGGCAGTGAATGCCCAGCCGCGCGCCCGGAATGCCCCCCGCGATCACCTCGCCCACGATCCGCGCCACCTCACCCGGCATCGCGCCGCCATTGGTGTCGCAGAGCACGATCCACCGCGCCCCCGCCTCGGCCGCGGCCCGCACCGCGGCCATCGCATAGTCCCGGTCCGCCTTCCAGCCGTCGAAGAAATGCTCGGCATCGAACAGCGCCTCACGGCCCCCGGCCACGACATGCGCGACCGAGGCGCGGATATTCTCGAGGTTCTCCTCCAGCCCGATCCCCAGCGCCGCCCGCACATGAAACTCATGCGCCTTGCCCACAAGGCAAACGGCGGGCGTGCCCGCATTCATCACCGCCGCCAGCACCTCGTCATTGGCCGCCGAGCGCCCGGCCCGCTTGGTCATCCCGAAGGCAGTCATCACCGCCCGCGTCTGCGGCGCGCGGTCAAAGAACTCGCTGTCCGTCGGATTGGCCCCCGGCCAGCCCCCTTCGATGTAATCCACCCCCAGATCGTCCAGCACGCCCGCGATCCGCAGCTTCTCGGCGGTCGAGAACTGCAC
>JAFIEN010000423.1 GCA_020832515.1 Rubellimicrobium sp.
ACCCCGTCGTGGCGCTTCGCGAGATCGCCGAGGAAACCCAGGGCGCCGAGGACCTGCGTGGGCTGATGATCCAGTCGCACCAGACCCAGATCGAGGTGGACGAGCCCGAGGAAGATGCGATGGCGCTTCTCATGGGTGCCGAGATGGACCGCCCTGTGCACGACGACATGTCCGAAGAGCGTCTGCTTCGCGAACTGATGCAGGCCCAGGGGCAGCGCTAGGCCCACCACCGCAGGGGTCACGACCGCGAGGCCTGTGGCCCAGGATCGGATCCCGGACCAGATGATGAGTGTTGACGATCTGATCGCTCTGGTCCGGGCCTACAATCCGCGCACAAACGACAAGTTGATCCGCGCCGCATGGACCTTTGCCGAGGCCATGCACGACGGCCAGACGCGACAGTCGGGGGAACCCTACTTCACCCATCCGGTCGCTGTGGCCGCGATTCTGGCCGAGTTGCAGATGGATGACGCAACGGTCATCACCGCGCTTCTTCACGACACGATCGAGGATACCAAGGCAAGCTACGGCGAGGTGTCGTCCCGCTTCGGCCCCGAGATCGCCGAGCTTGTGGACGGGGTGACGAAGCTTACCAACCTGCAGCTTTCCTCGGCCCAGACACGGCAGGCCGAGAACTTCCGCAAGCTTTTCATGGCCACGTCGCGCGACCTGCGGGTGACGCTGGTGAAGCTGGCCGACCGTCTGCACAACATGCGCACGATCAAGTCGATGCGCCCCGAGAAGCAGGCCCAGAAGGCGCGCGAGACGATGGATATCTATGCGCCGCTGGCCGGACGCATGGGGATGCAGTGGATGCGCGAAGAGCTTGAGGACCATGCGTTCCGCGTCCTCAACCCCGAGGCGCGCAGCTCGATCATCCGCCGCTTCATCACGCTGCAGCGCGAAACCGGCGACGTCATCCAGAAGATCACCGCCGACATGCGCAGCGAACTGGAGAAGGCCGGGATCGAGGCCGAGGTGACGGGCCGCGCCAAGAAGCCCTATTCGATCTGGCGCAAGATGCAGGAGAAGGAACAGGGCTTCTCGCGCCTGTCCGACATCTACGGCTTTCGCATCATCACGCGATCAGAGGCCGACTGCTACCGGGTGCTGGGGGCGATCCACCAGCGTTGGCGCGCGGTGCCGGGGCGGTTCAAGGATTACATCAGTCAGCCCAAGTCGAACGGGTACCGGTCGATCCACACGACCGTCTCGGGCCGCGACGGCAAGCGGGTCGAGGTGCAGATCCGCACACGCGAGATGCACGAGGTGGCCGAGACGGGTGTGGCCGCGCATTGGTCCTACCGCGACGGGGAACGGGTGGTGAACCGCTTCGCCGTAGATCCGGTGCGCTGGATCGCGCAGGTGACAGAACGTTTCGACGAGGATCACGACCACGAGGAATTCCTCGAGGCGGTCAAGCTCGAGATGTATCAGGACCAGGTGTTCTGCTTCACGCCGCAGGGCGACGTGATCAAGCTGCCGCGCGGGGCGACGCCGATCGATTTCGCCTATGCGATCCACACCCGCATCGGCGCGGCCTGCGTTGGGGCCAAGGTGGACGGGCTGCGCGTGCCGCTCTGGACGCGGCTCAAGAACGGGCAATCGGTCGAGATCATCACCGCCGAGGGCCAGACCCCGCAGGCGACCTGGATCGACATCGCCGTGACAGGGCGGGCCAAGACCGCGATCCGGCGATCCCTGCGCGAAGAGGATCGCGAAAGGTTCATCAAGCTGGGCGCCGAACTGGCGCGCGTGGCCTTCGAGAATGTGGGCAAGAAGGCGACCGACAAGGCGCTGCGGACCGCCGCGCGCGCCCTTGCCATCGAGGATGTCGCCGAGCTTCTGGCCCGGCTGGGATCGGCCGAGATCACCGGGCGCGATGTGGTGCGCGCGATCTATCCCGACCTTGCCCAGAGGGGCGGCGAAGAGATCGAGGCGACACGTGCCATCGTCGGCCTGTCAGGTGATCAGGGCTTCCGGCGCGCGCCCTGCTGCCAGCCCGTTCCGGGCGAGCGGATCGTCGGCATCACCTTCCGCGGCCAGGGCGTGGTGCTCCATGCGATAGATTGTCCCGTGCTGGCCGATTACGAGGACCAGACCGACCGCTGGCTTGACCTGCGCTGGCAGGAGGGAACGCATCCGGCCATCAACACCGTCACGCTCGACCTCACGATCAGCAATGACGCTGGCGTGCTGGGGCGGATTTGCACCTTGATCGGGGAACAATCGGCCAATATCTCGGATCTGAACTTCGTGGACAGGAAGCCTGATTACTATCGGCTTCTGATAGATGTGGATCTTCGGGATGCCGAGCATCTGCACCGGGTCATGACGGCGCTCGAGGCGGACAGCAATGTCTCGTCGATCGGGCGCCACAGGGATCCGGCGCGGGCGGCCGTTTCGGCAACCGGGGCACGGCATTAGGGATACGGGGCCCGGTGGCAGGTAACAGGGGCCGGCGGCACGGCGCCGGTTGCGGAAGGGCGTAGGGTGGTCTTCAAGCGACGGGTCAGGCGATCGTTCCGAGACGTCTTTGTCCAATTCTTCTGGCCGCGCGGTGGCTGGCGGCGTGCGTTCGAATACGTCAAGCACCGCGTGCGCCGGCTGCCGGACACGCCCGAAAAGATCGCCCGCGGCGTCTGGGCCGGGGTCTTCGTCAGCTTCACACCGCTCTTCGGTCTTCACTTCCTGACCGCGGCGCTGATCGCCAAGCTCATGCGCGGCAACATCCTGGCCGCGCTGCTGGCGACCTTCTTCGGCAATCCGCTGACCTTCCTGCCCATCGGCATCCTGTCGATCAACACGGGCTATGTGCTGTTGGGCGGGCGCCCCACGACCAGTGTGGCCCGCTACATGCCGGACCTGTTCTACGGCGTCTGGGCCGATATCTTCGGCAATCTCCGCGCCCTGTTCCGGTTCGAGGAAATGGATTGGAGCAGGTTCGCCACTTTCGTCGACACCGTTTTCCTGCCCTATCTGATCGGCGGGATCATCCCCGGCATCATCTTCGCCACGCTGTCCTATTTCCTCAGCCTCAAGCTGATCGGCGCCTATCAGGGCCACCGGCGGCGCAAGCTCAGCGAAAAACTGGCGCAACTGAAGAAAACCCCCCCCCCGCCCCCGGACCTTACCCGCGCGCCGCGCCAGAACACGGACAGGG
>JAFIEN010000424.1 GCA_020832515.1 Rubellimicrobium sp.
CCGCGACCAGCGCCTCGGGCCGGGGCAGCGCGCGCGACAGATCCGCCAGCCGCTGCCGCCGGAGCGCCAGCGCTTGCGTCAGCGCCCGGCTGGAGCGGGCGCCGAGGCCATCGACGCTGGCGACAAGCTCCATCCGCACCGGCACCGCCAGTTCCGCCGCCGCCGTGGGCGTGGGCGCGCGCAGATCGGCGACGAAATCAATCAGCGTCGTATCCGTCTCATGCCCCACCGCACTGATCAGCGGGATGGCACTTGCGGCCGCGGCACGAGCCACTGCCTCTTCGTTGAAGCCCCACAGATCCTCGATCGACCCGCCGCCGCGCGCCACGATCAGCACATCGGGCCGCGGGATCGGCCCGCCCTGGGCAAGCGCATTGAAGCCCGCGATGGCGCGGGCCACCTCGGGGGCGCAGGCCGCGCCCTGCACCGCGACGGGCCAGACCAGGACGCGCCGGGGAAAGCGGTCGCGCAGGCGGTGCAGGATATCGCGGATCACGGCGCCCGAGGGCGAGGTGATGACGCCCACCACCTCGGGCAGGAAGGGGATCGGGCGCTTGCGGGCCGCCTCGAACAGGCCTTCGGCGGCCAGCATGGCCTTGCGTTTCTCCAGCATCGCCATCAGTGCGCCGACGCCTGCGGGGGCGATGTCCTCGACGATCATCTGGTATTTCGACTGGCCGGGAAACGTGGTCAGCCGCCCGGTCGCCACGACCTCCATCCCTTCCTCTGGCCGGGTGGCCAGCCTTGCGGCCTGCCCCTTCCAGGCGATGGCCGCCAGCACCGCGCGGTCGTCCTTCAGGTCGAAATAGAGATGGCCCGAGGCCGGTCGCGACACCCGCCCCACCTCGCCGCGGACACGGACGAAGCCGAACTCGTTCTCGACCATGCGCTTCACCGCGCCCGAAAGTTCGGAGACGGTGAATTCGGGCGTGTTGCCCGGCCCCGGGGGGCCGTCATCCTCGAACAGCTCCATCGCCTTCGCCTCCTGACGCCCGGGTCCGGGCCCCGGGCTCTGACCCCGGGCCGCAGCCGAGCTTGTGCAAAACGCAACCTGACACTAGAAGGCGCAGCCGGAAACGGGAGCGGGGCAAGAGCAACCTGATCCTGGGCGGCGGCGGGCGCGAACATGCGCTGGCCTGGGCCGTCAAGCAGAACCCCAAATGCGACCGGCTCATCGTGGCGCCGGGCAATGCGGGCATCGCGGAACTGGCCGACTGCGCCACGCTCGACATCCTCGACGGCGATGCGGTTTCGGCCTTCGCGGCCGAGAACGCGGTCGATCTGGTCATCATCGGCCCCGAGGCGCCGCTGGCCGCGGGCGTGGCCGATGCCTTGCGCACGGCCGGGATCGCGGTCTTCGGCCCATCGGCCGCAGCGGCCCGGCTCGAGGCATCGAAGGCCTTCACCAAGGAGATCTGCGACGCCTGCGGCGCCCCCACCGCCGACTGGGCCTGGTTCGACGATGCCGATGAGGCGCGCCGCCACGTCTCGGACAAGGGGCTGCCGCTGGTCATCAAGGCCGACGGGCTGGCCGCCGGCAAGGGCGTGGTCATCCCCGAGACGCTGGAAGAGGCGCTGGACGTGGTCAAGATGATGTTCGGCGGCATCTATGACGCGGCCGGCAGCAGCGTGGTGATCGAGGAATTCATGGATGGCGAGGAGGCGAGCTTCTTCGTCCTCGTCGATGGCGAGACCTGCCTGCCGATCGGCACGGCGCAGGACCACAAGCGCGCCTTCGACGGCGATCTGGGCCCCAATACCGGCGGCATGGGCGCCTATTCGCCCGCGCCTGTCCTGACGCCGGCGCTTCAGGATCAGGTGATGGAGACGATCATCCGCCCCACCATGGCCGAGATGGCCCGGCGCGGCACGCCCTATCAGGGGGTGCTTTACGCCGGTCTGATGATCAAGGACGGCCGGGCGCGGCTGGTCGAATACAATGCCCGCTTCGGCGATCCCGAGGCGCAGGTCCTGATGATGCGGCTGGGGGGACAGGCGCTGGACCTCTTGCAGGCCTGCGCCGAGGGGCGGCCCCGCGGCTTGCGGACATGGCCGTGACCTGGGCCGAGGATCACGCGCTGACCGTGGTTCTGGCGGCGCGGGGCTATCCGGGGGACTACGCGAAGGGCAGCGTGATCCGGGGCCTCGACGCCCTGCCCCGCGACAGCCGGCAGATGGTCTTTCACGCCGGAACCACCCTGTCGGAGGGCGAGGTGCTTGCGTCTGGCGGCCGGGTGCTGAACGCCACCGCGCGGGGGGCGAGCCTGGCCGAGGCGCGCGCCGCGGCTTATGCGCTGGTCCGGCGGATCGACTGGCCCGAGGGCTTTTGCCGCAGCGATATCGGCTGGCGTGCGCTTGACGGGGCGTAGCGGCGAGCCACCCGAGCGGCCGGCAGCGGGCACGGGTGCCCAGCGCGGTCGGGCCCGGCGAATCAGGCTCTGACAGGCCGGAGGCGACAGGCTGGCCGCAGAAACATGGCGACAATGCAGCAAGATACGCGTCATTGTTCATACCGTCATGCGCGATCGCCAACGCCCGCGCGGGCCCCTTGAACAGGTACGGGGCGGACAGTTTTTCCATTCAGATACAATGGTCAGGGGCGCGTTGTTGCCGCCCTTGCATGCCTTGTGCCGCGCCCGCCGCGCTGATCACGCTTGACCGGCGGCGGACCGCTCCGGCAGCCTTGGCCCCGGGAGTGATCCGCTGCCTGCGACCGCAGATGCGGCGCGGTGATGCCCGACATGGGCGAAGCCTGCGAGCTGACAGACATCCGCCCGACCGGATGCCGCCGTCAGAGCCAGGAGCTGTGGGTCATGAGTTTCACCGTCTTCCGCGATCCGCAGGGCACGCGTCTGGTCGGACGCTACGAGACCCTGCCCGAGGCGTTGGCCGTCCTGTCGCGCAACCACCGGCTGGTCCTGTCGGCCGAGGTCGTGCCCGATGCGCCGATCGACATCGATGTCGATGCCGTGACGGTCGAGGTCTGGCATGACGGCACGGTGCTGCGCACCGGGCCTGCGGTCAGCGTGATGTTTCTTGACGGGCCGGCGCGGGCCATCGTCGAGACCGCGGATACGGGCGCGCGGGTGCACGGGGGCGGCGCGGGGTTCGAGCTGATCGGCGGCGCGGGACGGGACTTCGCCTTCGGG
>JAFIEN010000425.1 GCA_020832515.1 Rubellimicrobium sp.
CCGGCTTTCTTCGGCAGGTCAACGTTCACGGCAAGGCACCACCCGCCATCCGGGCCGGCCGGCATTGCGCCCGACCGCCCGAAAGGACTATGGCGGCATCACTGACCAAAGGGACCAGGAGGAGCTGCAGCACCTTGCCCCCCAGATCCAAACGCCCGCTGACACTGCGCGACGTATCCGAGGCTTCGGGCGTCTCGGAGATGACGGTCAGCCGCGTCCTGCGCAACAAGGGCGATGTCTCGGAGACCACCCGCCTGCGGGTCAAGGAAGTGGCCCGGCGGCTGGGCTATGTGCCCAACAAGATCGCGGGGGCGCTGGCCAGTTCGCGCGTGAACCTTGTTGCGGTCGTGATCCCGAGCCTGGGCAACATGGTCTTTCCCGAAGTGCTGTCGGGCATTTCCGAAGGGCTGGAGGAGACCGTGCTGCAACCCGTGGTGGGCGTCACGGATTACCTGCCCGAGAAGGAAGAACGGGTCCTGTTCGAAATGCTGTCCTGGCGGCCTTCGGGCGTGATCGTGGCGGGGCTCGAGCATTCCGAGGCGTCGCGCGCGATGCTGGCGCGTTCGGGCGTGCCTGTGGTCGAGATCATGGATGTCGACGGCGAGCCGGTCGATTCATGCGTGGGCATCAGCCATCGTCGTGCCGGGCGCCAGATGGCCGAGGCGATCGTGACGGCGGGATACGGGCGGATCGGTTTTCTGGGAACGACGATGCCGCTCGATCACCGCGCGCGCAAGCGGTTCGAGGGTTTCACCCAGACGCTTGGCAAATCGGGCATCGAGATCGCCGATCGCGAGTTTTATTCCGGCGGATCGGCTCTGGCCAAGGGGCGCGAAATGACACAGACCCTTCTGGGGCGCAGTCCGGACCTTGATTTCCTGTATTACTCCAATGACATGATCGGCGCGGGCGGATTGCTTTACCTGCTTGAGCAGGGCATCGACATTCCCGGCCGGATGGGCCTTGCGGGCTTCAACGGGGTGGAGTTGCTTGATGGACTGCCGCGCCGGCTTGCCACGATGGATGCCTGCCGCCGCGAGATCGGATTGCGCGCGGCCGCGATCATCGCCGCGCGCCATGCAGATCCCACCCTTCCCGGAGGCGAGATCGTCGAGTTGAGCCCGACGCTCGACCCCGGCCAGACCCTCAGGCCCGCCCGGCCGGGATGAGCCATCGGTCCGGGCAATGACGACTAGCCTGCCCGCGGGTTGAAAGGGGGGATCCGGGGGCGCTGCTCCCAGGCCTGCGGCCTTCCCCCGGAGTATTTGCACCAAAGCGAAAGGGAAGAAGGGCCAAGGGGTGGTGCGGCGCGTCGGCAACGCGCGACGGACCCGACAGGTGCAGCCGTCCGGAAAAGCTTTTTCAGCCTTGGCTGCTTGTTGTTTCCGGGGGCGGGAAACCGTGCCATAGTGACGCCATCGCATTCGCCTGACAGATCGGAGAGTCCCTTCATGATGCGTCTTCTCATCTCCACCACCGCGACGATCGTGGCGAATGCCGTCGGGCTTTTGCTGGCGGCTGCCCTGTTGCAGGACTTCCGGATCGATGCCCTTTCCTTCGTGGTCGTGCTTCTGGTCTTCACCGGGGTCATGATCCTCACCGGGCCGCTGGTGACCAAGATTGCGATCAGCAGCATGCCGCAGATCCGTGGCAGCATCGCGCTTGTGACGGCGTTCATCGGGCTGAAGGTCACCGAATGGCTGATGCCGGGCTTCACCATCGGCGAGGCGTCGAACTGGCTGTCGAACTGGCTGGCCGCGACGCTGCTGGTCTGGCTGGGCAGCCTGATCGCCGAGATCCTGCTGCCGCTCTATGTCTTCAAGTCGCTGGCAAGGAATCAGGGCAGCAACATTAACATCCGCTGATCCGCCACCCGGACCGCGCGCGCGCGGTCCGGGGGCATGTCATGAGGGCCGACATGAACGCTTTTTGTACGTCCGCAGCCCTTGCCGTGGGGCTGATGCTGCCTTCTGCCGTGCAGTCGCAAGGCGCGCTGGCCGAGCTTCTGGACATCGAGGACGAATGCGTCGTCCTGATCCACGGCCTGGGGCGCAACGATACCTCGCTCCTGCTTCTGAGCGAGATCCTCGAAGCGCTGGGTTACCGTGTGGTCGATCTGGACTACCCCTCGCGCGAGGCGACGATCGACGACCTGCTTGCCTATGTCGATGACGCCGTTGCCGCCTGCGGCGATGACACCCTGCATTTCGTGACCCATTCGCTGGGTGGCATCCTCGCGCGCGGCTACATCGCGCAGGCCGAGCCGGAGGCGCTTGGCCGGGTGGTGATGCTGGGGCCGCCGAATCAGGGTTCGGAGCTGGTCGATGCGATGGGCGATCTGGCGCTTTACCAGTTCCTCACGGGTCCGGCGGGGCTTGAGCTGGGGACCGGGCCCGATGGCGCGGGCGCGCGTTTCGGGGCGGTCGACTTCGAATTGGGGGTTATCGCGGGCAACAGGACGACCAATCCGCTGTTCTCGGCGATGATCCCCGGCGAGGACGACGGCAAGGTCTCGGTCGAGAGCACCAGGGTCGACGGCATGGCCGACCACATCGTCCTGCCGGTGACCCACACCTTCCTGATGAACAACCCGCTGGTGATCGCGCAGACCGTGATCTTCCTGAACACCGGCGCCTTCGACCACGATCTGACCTACCGCGAGATGATGCGACGGATCGCCGGCCGATAATAGTACGGCATGCGCCGGACATGACTGGGCCGGACATGCCAGGGCAGGGCAGGTTGGCTCAGCCTGCCTCTTCCCCCATTTGCCGCAGGATCGTGTCGCGCAGAGAGTCGATCCGGGCGGGATAGTCGGGGGGGATCGTCCAGTAGCCGGCGCCGCCCGGCGTTTCGCCCCGGTCCAGCGCGCGGTCGGCGGGTGACAGGTTGAACAGAAGCGTCACCAGCACATCGTTGCTGACCCATGGGTCGTCATACCAGAAGGTATGCGAGGTCGCGCCCATGCCTTCGAAACTGGCGGGGTGGATCTGCACGAGGTTCAGGTCGTGTTCGCCTGCGGCGGCCAGCAGGCGCAGGCTGGCCTCTTCGCTCAACTCGTTGATATCGGGCCGGCCGGCGCGGGGGGCGCGGTTGACCACAGCCGCCAGACGCAGCGCACTGTCACGCATGTTGACGATCGCGG
>JAFIEN010000461.1 GCA_020832515.1 Rubellimicrobium sp.
GGCCGCCGCCGCACCTTCCGGGCCTCCCATGGCCATGGGCACGCCCGCGTGCAGGGCAGGGCGCCGCGCCCCCCAACAGCCCTCGACCCCGGGGTCACCCCTTCCGCGAAACGCGCGGCCGTCATGCCGTCGGCCCCCGCCGCGCCGGTTTTCGCCAGCACCCGCGCCCAGGACGCCTGCAGACTGGACAGGTCGGTTGCTGTCAGCCAAAGTTCATCCGGTGGGGCGGTCCGATAGCGTGTCATGACGGGATTCTGAATGCGGTGAGCTCAAGTTTATGTCGACTAAAGCAAAATCATTGTATCTTGGGTGGTTGTGACATGCATTCGTCCAGCATTGGGCTCAGGTTGCGCGCAGTCAATCAAGAAATGTTTGCAAACAATTGTTTCTCGGATGTATGCTCTGAAGCACTGCCCGCATGACAGCGGATTGAGACGCGCCGACGGCGTTGTTGCTGACACTGTTGTTATAGGCTCTGAAGCACTGCCCGCATGACAGCGGATTGAGACGCGCACCACCTCCCCGTGGACGTGGCTCTGGCTCTGAAGCACTGCCCGCATGACAGCGGATTGAGACCTGTAGCCCCGGGCACGGACGCCGTTGGCAAAGCTCTGAAGCACTGCCCGCATGACAGCGGATTGAGACGTACCCGGTCAGCGTACTCGATCGTCTCGGGCTCTGAAGCACTGCCCGCATGACAGCGGATTGAGACTCGGACGCGAGGAAGGCCCAATGGACACGAGAGCTCTGAAGCACTGCCCGCATGACAGCGGATTGAGACTCATGGCGACGATGTGCTGCGCGTCTTCCGCTCTGAAGCACTGCCCGCATGACAGCGGATTGAGACTCAGCGGCTTGGAGCAACTCTTCCGTACGCGCTCTGAAGCACTGCCCGCATGACAGCGGATTGAGACTTCTTCCGCGTCGATCTTGACGAGCGTCTCTGCTCTGAAGCACTGCCCGCATGACAGCGGATTGAGACTTGCGGGTCACCTGGATCCGTTCGTTCGCTGCCAACGCTATGAAGCACTGCCCGCATGACAGCGGATTGACGCCATCGGCCGCGCAGGGAAAACATCGAGCATGGACGTGCCCGGTCGCCTCCGTCTTGCCGAATGGCTGGCCACCCCCACAAGGGTGAACGATCTAAGCGGGATCGCCGACGGATGGCGCGATCTTGATTGCCGTGTCCTGCTGGGCCCGACCGGGACGGCCGACAGTGCCTTTGGTGCCCATCTTCGCCGGTCCTTCCTTGCGGCCCTTGCTCCGGGTGCCTCTGATCAGGCACGCCATTCGAAACCTTGCCCCTGGGATCCACCCTGCGCGCTCGATGTCTTCTTGCGTGAACAGCTGCGGGCAGGCGGCGACGGACTGCCCAAGCCCTATGTCCTGTTCTGGGACCAAGAGGGCCAGGCGATGCAGGTTACCTTGCGCATATTCGGCACCGCCTGCGACTGGGGGGCTGCCGCAGCCGACGCGTTGACCGCCGCACTGCGCGAGCTGCCGTGGCGAAAGGCGCTGCACTGCACGCCGCCCCGCCCCCTGCACCGCGAAGTCGGGCCGTGCCCCTGGATCGACGTGCCTGAAGGCCCGCTGACCCTGCGGCTGGTCTCTTCCATGGATGACGAAGGTTCCGCCGATAAAGGCCGTGACATCGCCGCGCGCATCCTGTCGCGCGCGCTGCGGCGGATCGATGCGCTGGCGCGCTGGCAAGGGCTGGGGCTGGAGGATGACGCCATGCGCGCCCTGACTGCTCAGGTCCACGCTTTGCGGGCCACGGACATCCGCCTGCGCCCTGGCCAGCATCTAAGCCCCAACGCTGCCGGCCAGAAGCGGCATTCGCGCGTTCTGACGGGCGAGTTCGACCTTCCCGACCTACCCGACGACCTGCGGTTGCTCTTGTCGCTCGCCTTGCGGTGCCATGTCGGGCGACACACGAACGAGGGCTTGGGGCGATTGTCTGTCAGGGTGAAAGCGGGTGAATTGCCTCTCTCACAGGACTAAGTGTCACATCCCGCGTGATTGTAGACGCGCTTGCTTAACAGCTCGGGCATAAGCGCGACGCCGCTCCCCTCCTGCCGCTGGTGATCTGACCGGGCCATTCTCCGCGTGCGTGAGCGTTGGAGGTGTGGGCTTTGGAAAGAGACGGCAAAGTGGGCGTCCATTTGGACGGCTCGACGGGCGGTGGGGTTTTGCGGCTGGAGATGATCGAGGGACCGACCGGGCGACGGCGACGCACGAAGGCGAAGCGGGCGCGGATCGCGGCGGAGAGCTTGGTGCCTCGAGCGTCGGTGGCGGATGTCGCGCGACGGCACGGAACGACACGCTGGCAGGTTTACGACTGGCGGAAGAAGCTACGGACCGGGCAGTTGGTGGTGCCCGAGAGCTTGGCGGCGCTGCCGCTATTTGCGGAACTGGTGGTCGAGGGTGCCGCAGCGGAGGCGCCGACGGCGTCCGGCGGGGCGGAGGTTGAGATCGTCGTCGGCGATGTCGTGATCAGGGCCGGGGCCGATGCCGATGAGGGGCTGCTGAGGCGGGCGATCCGGGCGGCACGGGCGACGACGACATGATGCTCGGCCAGGGCGTGCCGGTGAAGGTGTTTGTGGCGACGCGACCGGTGGACTTCCGCAAGGGCATCGACGGGCTAGCGCTGGCGGCGCAGGAGATGTTCGGGCTCGATCCATTCTGTGGGGCGGTCTTCGTGTTCCGCTCGAAACGGGCGGACCGGATCAAGCTGCTGGTCTGGAACCAGACCGGGATGGTGCTGGTTCACAAGCGGCTCGAGGGGGGCAAGTTCGTCTGGCCTCAGGTGCGCGACGGGGTGATGCGGATGTCGTCGGCGCAGCTGGCGGCGCTGTTCGAGGGACTGGATTGGCGGCTGGTCCGACCGGAGCGGGCGCGGCGTCGCCTGGCGGCGGGATGAGCGCGCCGAGGCACGGAGCCCTTGTTTTTACTGGCTCTTAGGCGGGATTCGTGATTCACTTCGGCGCATGGACGCCGACGCCCTCAGCCGCGAGAACGCCCATCTGAAGGCCCGCTTGGCCGAGGTCGAGGCGGCGCTGGCCGAGGTCCAGGAGGCGAACCGCCGGCTGGAGTATATCCTGCGCTCATCGCAGCGCGCGCAGTTC
>JAFIEN010000426.1 GCA_020832515.1 Rubellimicrobium sp.
CGGCCCGAGGCGGTTGCGGCGCTGGCGCGCGCGGGGCTCGAGGCGCTGGCCGGGGCGCGGGGGCGGGTGCCGGCCGCGGCGGTGCCGGTCCTTCGGGCGCATTGGCAGGCCGGGGTGGTGCTGCGTCAGGCGGCGCGTGATCCGGGAAGGGTCGGGGCGGGGCGGCTGGGGACGTCGGAGTTTCGCAGGCGCGCAGGCTTGATGCTCCGGGTTGCGACAGGACGGTGGTAGGGGCGGGGTGAACCCCTCCCGACCGGCGGCGCAATTGACCGATGGCCTCTTGCGTGGTGCAGTTTCGGTGTGGCGGGGTGAACCCCGCCCTACGGTTGGTGTGGCGGGGTGAACGGTTTGTCGCGGGGCGCGCTGGTCGGGCGGGGTCAACCCCGTCGCGCGGCGGGTGTCGGCCGCATGGACAGCCAGATCAGCGCCGCGCCGGCAAGCGCAAGAAAGGGCAGCATGGCAAGGTTCACCGCCGTCCAGCCCTGGACCACATCGCCGCCCGAGCAGTTCATCAACCCGCCCGAGGCGAGGCTTGCCAGTGTCACGCAGCCGAAGACGAGGGCGTCGTTCATGCCCTGCACCCGGCCGCGCTCATGCGGGGGATGGGCCGCGGTCAGCATGGAGGTCGCGCCGATGAAGCCGAAGTTCCAGCCGATCCCCAGAAGCACGAGCGCTCCGTAGAAATGCAGGAGTTCCATCCCCAACAGCCCCACGACGCCGGCCAGGCCCAGGATCACGAGGCCGGTCGCCACGATCGGCGTGGCACCGAACCGGGCGATCAGGTGGCCGGTGAAGAACGACGGCGCGAACATCGCGATCACATGGGCCGAGACGATATCGGCGGCATTGCCCGTCGTGAAGCCGCAGCCGACCACGGCCAGCGGGGTCGAGGTCATCACGAGGTTCATCAGCGCATAGGAAACCATGCCGCAAATGACCGCCACGCCGATGGCGGGCGTGCCGAGCAGCGACAGCCAGCTGCGCGGGGCCGGGCCGCCCCGCGGTCCGGGCGGGGGCTTGGGCAGGTCGAGCAGAAAGAACAGCCAGATCCCCACCATGTTGATCAGCACGCCCACCGCATAGGTGCCCACGAAGGGGATCACCGACAGATCGCCGGTGACCTTCACCAGTTGCGGCCCGATCAGTGCCGAGATCAGGCCCCCCGCCATCACATAGGAGATGGCCTTGGGCCGGAAGCTCTCGGAGGCGGTGTCGGCCGCGGCGAAGCGGAAAAACCCCTGAGCCGACATGTAGGTGCCGGTCAGGTAGCTGCCGAGCAGGAAGATCCAGAAGCTGTTGATCCAGAGCGCCCAGGCCGCGATGGCCGAGCCGATCATGCCCCCCAGCGCGCCGATCACGAAGCCCGTCACCCGCCCGCGCCGCTGCATCAGCTGGCTGAGCCAGGGTGCCGTCGTCATCGAACCGAAGACGATCATCGAAATGGGCAGGGTCGCGAGGCACGGGTTCACGCCTGCGCTGCGGGTCAACTGCAGCCCGGCAAGACCGCCGACCACGAAGATCATCGTGACCTGGCTGCCGAGGATCGCCTGGATCGCGACCAGCACGGCAACATTGCGTTTGGCCTGGCGGTCGTCAGGGGCGGTCATGGCTGAGGCGGTCATGGAACGAGGCCTAGTCCCATGTGCGGGCTGATGCAATGGGGGCCATGCCGTGCGTCGACAGGACATGTCCCGTCACGGGCGACGGTCGATCAGATGGGCGAAGGATCCCGAGACACCGCCGTCGATCAGCCCCATCGGGGGCAGCGGCGTGCCTTCGGCGTCGCAGGCGTCATAGAGCGGCTCGCCATCGGCGCGGCAGGTGGTGGCATAGTGGAACTCATGCGCAGCCCAGCGTCCGGGAAAGGGGCCGCGGGTCGCGGTGACCTCGCGGTAGCCCAGATGAAGGCGGCGGGTGGCGAAACTGGTTTCGAGCCTGAGCAGGCCAGCCATCGCATGTCGCTGGCCCGCCGCGTCGATCAGCCCGTCGCCCAACACCATGTAGCCGCCGCATTCGCCATGGACCGGTGTGGTCGCGGCGGCCCGGCGCAGGCTGTCGAGGAATGTCGCGGCGGCGGCGAGGCGGCCGGCATGCAGTTCGGGATAGCCGCCGGGCAAGAGGACCAGATCGGCCTGCGGCACGGGGTCGTCGGCCAGTGGCGAGAAGGGCAGGATCTCGGCACCGGCTTGCCGCCAGTCGGCAAGCAGATGCGGATAGGCGAAGGCGAAGGCGGCATCGCTGGCCAGGGCGATGCGCTGGGCTGGCGGGTCGGCAGCGGGCGCAGGCGGTGCCGCGCTGCCCGGGGCCGTCCTTGCGAAGGGGGCGAAGAGCGCGGCAAGTGCCTCGAGGTCACATTGCGCGGCGACGATGGCGGCGGCATGGTCTAGGAAGGCGTCGAGATCGGGGCGCTCGCTTGCCTGGACAAGGCCGAGGTGGCGCGAGGGATGGGCAAGGCCCTCGGTGCGGGGGATGGCGCCCAGCACCGGAAGGTCGAGCGGTTCGAGCGCGCGGCGCAGCATCGCGGCATGGCGGGGCGATCCGGTCCGGTTCAGGATCACGCCGGCGATCGCCACGTCGCTGTCATGCCGGGCGAAGCCCCGGACGAGGGGGGCGATGGATTGGGCCATCTTCGCGGCATCGACGACCAGCACGACGGGCAGGCGGAACAGCCGGGCGAGGTCGGCGGTCGCGCCGCAGCCATCGGGCGGGGCGCCGTCGAAGAGGCCCATCGCGCCTTCGATCAGCAGGTCCTCCGGGCCGGAGGCAAGGCCTTGCAGCCGCGCAGGCGTCATCGCCCAAGCATCGAGCGTCATGCAGGGCCAGCCCGAGGCGGCCTCATGGAAGCGGGGGTCGATGTAGTCCGGCCCGGACTTTGCGCCCCTCAGGGGGTGGCCCCTGTCGCGGAAGGCGCGCAGGAGGCCGAGTGTGACGGTCGTCTTGCCCGAGCCGGATGCGGGGGCCGAGATGATGAGGCCGCGGGTCATTGCAGGCAGCGGGGGGCACAGGGGGCGGGCGGGGGGGGGGGGGGGGGGGGGGGGGGGGGGGGGGGGGGGGGGGGG